>NZ_JBHTLK010000101.1:0-23722 GCF_042678885.1 Saccharothrix hoggarensis | reverse complement strand
GTCGTGCTGCTCGTCGCCTCGGCGGCGGTGGTGCGCGCGCGGGCGTCGCTGGCGGGCTGCGTCGTCGTGGACAACGACGACTGGGCGTCCGGCATGGGGTCGTCGCTGCGCGCGGGGCTGTCCGCGCTGGCCGGCGCCGGTGACGTCGAGGCGGTCGTCGTGCTGCCCGTGGACACTCCGGGCGTCACGGTGGCGGCGGTGGAGCGGTTCCGGGCCTTGGCGTCACGGGCGTCGCTGGCGCGCGCCTCGTACGACGGCGCGCCCGGCCACCCGGCGCTGACCGGCGCGGACCACTGGCCGGCGGTGTCGGCGGCGGCGGTCGGTGACGCGGGCGCGCGGGACTACCTGCGCGAGCACGGCGCGCTCGACGTGCCGTGCGGGGACGTGGCGGACGGCGCCGACGTGGACCACCCGCGGGACCTCCCCACCTGAACCGGGTACGCGGCGGCGGGCGTTGTGCCACAGTCGTGGGGTGGCGCTTCCCCGGGGTGGACTGCTCGCGTTGGTGCTCGTCGCCGTGGCCGGCTGCACGTCGCCCGGCCCGGAACCCGACCACCGGGCGGAGTCGCCGGTGGCCCGCGCCCCCGACGACCACGACGTCCGCGCCGACCCTCGCCGCCTGCGAGGCCCGGTACCAGGTCGCGGACGTGGCCCAGCCGCCCCCGTCCACACCGGTCCCATCCACGCCGGCGCCCCAGCGCACCCGCGACCACGACGGCCCGCCGAACCCCGTGGAGAACAACCGGTGGAAGCACCGCCCGCCGCTCTCCGCCGGTGACCACGCGGCGGCGCTGACGGCGGCCGGGCTCGTGCGGCCGGAGCTGGAACGGCTGTGCCGGGAGCGGATCTTCGGGCTGGACGCGGCCCGCGGGGTGTTCACCGCGGCCGGCTACCCGGCGAACGACGTGCACGTGCAGCCGTTCACCGCGTCGGCGGACGGCGCCACCCCGCCGGGCGTCGTCTACACGCTGCGCCTGGGCGACCGGGCGTGCGTGATGGGGCACGTCCGGCCGGACGAGGTGCTGCTCGTGGTGGACGGCACCAACGGCGAGGGGACGTGCATCGAGGCGCGCTCGCACTGACCCCGCCGTCGCACTGACCGCGCCGTCCCACCGACCCCGCACGCAGGTCAGGCCGTCGTCGGGCGCTGCTCCTCCGTGTCGGGCTGGATGACCTGCAGCGGCCCCGACGTGAGCCGCGGCACCGGCACGTCCAGCGCCGCCGCAGTCTCCGGGGTCCAGCGGTCCTGCTGGTCCACCTGACCCGCCAGCAGCGCGCCGGCCTCCGCCGTCGCCCGCTGCACGATCTCGCGGGCGCGCTGCTCGGCGTCGGCGAGCCGCCGCTGCGTCTCCTGCTCGGTCTCGTCGAGCAGCACGGCCTGCTGCCGCGCGACCTCCTCGGCCCGCTTGAGCATCTGCTCGCTGCGTTCCCGCGCGTCGGTCTCGAACGCGTCCGCCTTCTGCCTCGCCACGTGCATCAGGTACCGGATGCAGCCGGACACGGCGTTGTCCTTCGAGTAGCCCGCGTGCAGCACCCGGTACTCGGCCAGCTCGCTGCGCGCCTCCTCCAGCTGCCGGATCAGGTCGTCGGCGGTGGCCACCGCGGCGTCCCGGTCCACCCGGAGCACGTCCAGCTCCCGCCTCAGGCGGGCCAGCTCCTCGTCCACCTCTTGCCGGTCGTAACCGCGCAACCGCACGCGGAACGGGATGCCTTGGGACTCGTCGATGTGCATGGCTTCCGCCGTTCCGGACTCAACCCCTGGCCAGCGCCACGAGGTCGTCCATGGTGCCGTTGAACAGGTTCTGGTCGATGGGCGTCGAGGTGTGCTGCCAGATCGCGTGCGCGGTCCAGCGGTACGGCAGCGGGCCGGCGCTGTCGGCGTACCGGGCCACCCACAGCGGGTTGGTGCCGCTGAGGTCGGCCCCGCGGCCGGTGCACCTGTCCCACCACGAGGTGGACGTGTAGATCATGGGCGGGCGGCCCGTCCGGGCGTGGTAGGTCTCGCTGAACTGCCTGATCCACGTCACCATCGCCTCGGGGGTGAGGCCGTAGCACGTGTTGTCGCCGTACGGGTTGTACTCGATGTCGAGCGCGCCCGGCAGCGTCCGGCCGTCGGCGCTCCAGCCGCCGCCGTGGTCGACGAAGTAGTGGGCCTGCGCGGCGCCGTCCGAGCGGTCGGGCAGCGCGAAGTGGTACGCGCCGCGGACCATGCCGACCCCGTACGAGCCGTTGTACTGCTGGGCGTGGTTGGGGTTCCGGTAGCCGGTGCCCTCGGTGGCCTTGACGTAGGCGAACCGCTTGCCCTGGCCCCACCAGTACGGCCAGTCGACGTCGCCTTGGTGACTGCTCACGTCGATGCCGGGGACGGTCGGCCCGTCGAGCGCCAGGTCCGCCGCGGCGACGGGGACCGCGCCCTCGTGCTTCGCGATCTGGGAGCCCGCGTAGTGGTCGGCGGACCCCTCGGGCAGCGACCGCGCCGCCGCCGCGGGCGCGTGCGCGCACGCCAGCAAGGCCACCACGACAGCGGACGTGGTCGTGCGGGACTTCCACCTGTGGGATCGCGCCGCCATGGCACATTCCTCCCCTTCTCCACCGGGTGTCGGTGGAGCGCCGAGTCTCTGGGAAACGGACTACCACCACAACACACAGGACAACCTGTAGATGTTCATTCCACCCGTCCGAATGACGCAAAGCGCCTTTGCAGGCACGCGACGTGACCGCCCGACCCGGGTGGACCGAGATCAATTCCCACGCACCGGCGAAATGAGGGCTTGAAGTGTCATGTACAGGGGCACTCGGTGATGGGCACGACGTACGGAAGGTGGGAACCATGACCTCGACCGAAGTCGACTGGGAGCCGTTCATCGAGTCGCTGCACGAGGCGGCCGGCCTGTGGGATCGCGGCCTGGCGTGCCGGGCCCACCTCCGCGACCTCGCCGAGGAGGTCGACGCGGACGCGCCGCGGGTCGTGCCGATCACCGAGGCCGAGGCCGAGCGGTTGATGCGGGCCGTGGCGTTCCTGGCCCGGCGGCTGAGCGTGGCGGCGGAGTGCGTCGTCTACGTGACCGCGGAGTCCCGGTTGGAGCCCGCCGAGGGCGACCCGGCGGCCCAGGCGGACGCCCTGTCGCTGACGGCGCTGCACGCCGCCGCGATGCGCCACGCCGCCGATCTCGCGAGCGCTGCGTTCAGCCGCTCTGACGCAGCGTAAATACTTCCACGATCGGGTGAACAAAGCCGGGCTAAACGTCGGGGCGCGATTATCCGTACGTTGCAGTGAACCTGGTTCCGCCGGCGTTATCAGTAGCCCGTCCGAGCGTACTTTCGGTACATGCGAACCGCGGATTGTCTCGCGAAACTCGCCGGCCTCTGCCTGGTCGCGGGGCTGCTGCTGGCGGGCGTGGCGCTGCCGGTCGTCGGGGCGGCCGGCCTCGTGTCGAACCGGATGAGCGACCACGTCGCGGCGATGTCGATCAACCTGCTCGACTCGCCGCCGCCCCTGATGACGACCATCACCGACAAGGACGGCGTGCCGTTCGCCTACCTCTACGACCAGTACCGCGTGCTCACCCCACCGGACAAGGTCGCCCAGGTGATGAAGGACGCCCTGGTGTCCGCCGAGGACCGGCGGTTCTACGAGCACCAGGGCGTCGACTGGCTCGCCACGATCCGGGCCGCGCTGCGCAACCAGTCCGAGGGCGCCGTGACCCAGGGCGCTTCGACGATCACCCAGCAGTACGTCAAGAACCACCTGGTGCACGTGCTGGAGCGGCAGGACGTCGGCGGCCAGAAGGAGGCCCAGGAGCAGACGATCTCCCGGAAGCTGCGCGAGGCGCGCATCGCGATGCACGTGGAAACGCAGCTCACCAAGGACGAGATCCTGTCGCGCTACCTGGACGTGGTGCCGTTCGGCGGCACGGTCTTCGGCATCGCCGCGGCGTCCCAGGCCTACTTCGAGACCACGCCCGACAAGCTGACGGTGCCGCAGGCCGCGATGCTCGCCGGGCTGGTCAACAGCCCCACGTTCCTCGACCCGGAGGCCCGGCCGGACAAGGCGACCGAGCGCCGGAACATGGTCATCGACCTCATGGTCGAGAACGACAAGCTCTCCCCCGAGCAGGCCGCGGTGCACAAGCGCGCGCCGCTCGGCCTGGCCAACCCGGTCCGGCCCCTGCCGACCGGCTGCGTCGGCGCGGGGCCCGAGTTCGGCTTCTTCTGCTCGTTCGTGGTGAACCACCTGACCCGCAACGGGTTCCACCTGAACCAGCTCAAGATCGGCGGCTACACGATCCGCACCACGTTGGACCGCACGCTCACGCTGCAGGCCAAGCAGGCCGCCGACGCGCAGGTGCCGAAGACGACGCCCGGCATCGCGAACACCGCGGCCGTGGTGCGGCCCGGCAAGGAGCGGCACGACGTCGTCGCGCTCGTGTCGAACCGCGACTACGGCCTCGACCAGGCCAAGTTCCAGACCCAGTTCGACCTGCCGAGCGGCGTGGAGAACAAGTTCGGCGCAGGCTCGGTGTACAAGGTGTTCACGGCCGCGGCGGCGCTGGAGAAGGGCCTGGGCATCGAGACCGTCATCGACACGCCGAACTCCCACGTCTCGCGCGTGTTCCGCGGTGGCGCGCCGAACTGCCCGGGCACCGGCGAGCCGTCGACGTACTGGTACTGCCTGAGCAACCACAACGACCGCTACCCGCCCCGGATGACGCTGAAGCAGGCGTTGGCGACGTCCCCCAACACCGGGTTCGTGATCCTGGAGGAACGGGTCGGGCTGGACGCCGTGGTCGACATGGCGACGCGGCTGGGCATGCGGGACACGATGGCGACGAACATCGCGGGCGTGCCGCCCGACCCGAAGTCGCAGCGCAAGGACCTGCGGGTGACGCAGGCGGAGTTCTACAAGTCGGCGGGCAACGCGTCGTTCACCCTCGGCCCCGCGCCGACGAACACGTTGGAGCTCGCGAACGTCGCGGCGACGATCATGTCCGGCGGCGTGTGGTGCCGGCCGACGCCGATCGTGGAGATCCGGGACCGGCACGGCCAGGTGGTCCAGTTCGCCGACCCGTGCGAGCAGGTGGTGGAGGAGCCGCTGGCGAACGCGCTGGCGGTCGGGATGAGCGAGGACGACCAGGGCCAGGGCACCGCGGCGGCGGCGGCGAAGCAGTTCGGGTGGACCCGGCCGGCGCTCGGCAAGACGGGGACGACGGAGGAGTACAAGTCGGCGGCGTTCCTGGGCGCGACGCCGGACTACGCGGGCGCCGTGCAGGTGTTCAACGACAGCACGTCGCCGAGCGGCATCTGCGTGAACGCCGGCCCGCCGCGCCTGTGCGGCGAGGGCGACATCTACGGCGGCACCCTGCCCGCGCGGACCTGGTTCGACTTCATGACGAAGGCGCACGCGGGCCTGCCGGAGAAGCCGCTGCCGGCCGTCGAGCCGCGCTACCTCCGGCCCTGAGCCGCGTCGGCGCGGACCGCGGGGCGAACCCGGCGACACCCGGCCGGCCGGGGCCGGCGCGACGTCACACGAGCCGGACCTCCACCCCGGCCTCCCGCAGGCGTGACACCTCGTCCTCCGGGGCGTCCGAGTCGGTGACCAGGACGTCGATCTCCTCGACCGGGCACACCCGGCCGAACGCGGTCCGCCCGAACTTCGAGCTGTCGATCGCGGCGACGACCCGCGCCGACGCCCGCACGGCCGCCTGCTTCACCGCGCCCTCGGCGAGGTCGTGCGCCGACACGCCGTCACGCGCGCTCAGGCCGCAGCTGCCGAGCACCATCGTGTCGAACCGCATCACGTCGAACGCGTGCTCGGTCAGCGGCCCGACGAACGCCAGCTCGCCGGGCCGGACGTCGCCGCCCGGCAGCACGAGCCGCACCTGCGACGCGGCGCGCAACGCGTCCGCCGCGTGCAGGGACAGCGGGAGCACGGTCAGCCGCCGGTCGGTCAGCTTCCGCGCCACCTCCACGGTGGTGCTGCCGCCGTCGAGCACGACCGTCTCGCCGTCGTCGACGAGGGCGGCGACCGCCGCGCCGATGCGCCGCTTGGCCTCCGACCGCTGCCGCGCCCGCGCCGCGTACGGCGTCTCCTCGCCGGTCAGCATGCTGACCGCCGCTCCCCGCACGCGCCGGAGCAGCCCGTCGCGCTCCAACGCGTCGAGGTCGCGCCGCACCGTCATCTCCGAGGCGCCCACCAGTTCCGCCAGGGCGCCGACGGGCACCCGCTCGCCGCCCCTGAGGCGCTGGAGGATCAGCTCGTGCCGCTGCGCAACATCCATGATGTTCATCTGAACACCGATGATGTTCATAGGTCAACACGCTGGCGGGCGGTGGGACGATCCGGTAGGACTTGGCGACACGCTGGTATAGACCACTGGAGGATCGCATGACGAGCGAGACCGTGACCGACTCCGACTACGGCGACGTCGTGCGGAACCACCTGATCCGGGTGGAGCAGCAGAACGCCGCCGCCCTGGACGACGTGGCCGAGCTGCTGCTCGCGAGCGTGCGCGCGGACGGCATGGTGCTGACCGCGGGCGCCGGGCACTCGCTGGCCGCCGTCGCCGAGACGTTCTACCGGGCGGGCGGCCTGGCCTGCGTCCGGCCCGTCTACCACCCCGAGCTCCTCCCGATGCACGGCGCGGTCAGCAGCACGGCGGCCGAGCGCCGCTCCGGCCTGGCCGCCGAGGTGCTGCGCGAGGCGGGGCTCGCCCCGCACGACGTGCTGTTCGTGTTCTCCACCTCGGGCGTGAACCCGTACCCGGTGGAGCTGGCCGTGCTCGCGGCGGACGCGGGCTGCCCGGTGGTCGCGGTGACGTCGGTCGCGGCCAGCGCCCTCGCGCCGCGACGCGCGGGCACCACGCTCGCCGAGAACGCCACCGTGGTGCTGGACAACATGGTGCCGCCCGGTGACGCCACCTACCCGGCCGACGCCCCCGCCATCGCCGCGGTGTCCACGATCGCCACCACGTTCCTGTGGAACCTGCTGATGGTGCGGCTGTTCGACAAGGCCGCCAAGGCGGGCGTGAGCCTGCCGCTGTGGCGCAGCGCGAACGTCGAGGGCGGCGACGCGGCCAACGCGGACCTGCTGCGCAAGTACCAGACCAGGGTGCCCGAACTGGGCTGATCCGGGCTGCGCCGTTGTTCACGAAACCTCCACACGTTCGAGTTAACCTCCGACGTACAAGGGGGGTTATTCGTGAACACGAGAACGAAGCGGTGGGTGCTGGCGGCCGGGGGGCTCACGGCGGTGGCGGTGATCGTCACGGGCGGGATCGTGCTGTGGTCGGACGAACCGCAGGCCGCGCCCAAGCCGTCGCGGCCCGGTCCGGCCGCCGTCGCCCAGCAGTTCGTCAGCGCGATGATGTCCGGACAGGCGGGACAGGCGGCGGCGGTCACCGACGCGGCGGACGCGGCGGGGGCCGCCATCGCCCGCACCCAGCAGGGCATGCCGGACGCGAGGTTCCAGGCGACCATCGGTTCGGCGCCGCAGGTCCCGGAGGGCACGACGACCGCGTCGCTCGACGCGAACGTCACGTGGACGCTGCCCGGCGGCGTGCCGTTCAAGTACCAGACCACGATCGAGCTGCGCCAAGTCGACGACCACTGGCGGGTCCGCTGGGCGCCGACCGTGCTGCACCCGCGGCTCACTGAGGGCCAGAGCCTCGCCTACTCGGCCCTCCCCGGTGACGGCGCCCTGCTCGACCGCACCGGGCAGCCGGTGCCGGCGGGCTTCGCGCCGACCGTGATGGGCTCGGTGCGGCAGAGCGTCGGCTCGCTGGCCGGCGCGCCCGGCTGGCAGGTCGCCGTGGTCGACGCCGCGGGCGCGCCGGTGGCGGTGCTGCAGGAGCAGAAGGCCGTGCCGGGACCGACGATGACGGTCACGCTCGACCCGAAGACCCAGACCGCCGCGCAGGCCGCCGTCGACCAGGTCGGGCAGGCGGCCGTGCTGGTGGCGGTCCAGCCGTCCACCGGCGAGATCCTCGCCATCGCGCAGAACGCGCCCGCCGACGCGCAGGGCCCCATCTCGCTGCAGGGCTACTACGAGCCGGGCTCGACGTTCAAGGTCGTCACGGCCACCGCGGCGCTGACCGCCGGCCTGGCGACCGCGGACACCCCCGTCGAGTGCCCCGGCAAGGCCACCATCGGCACCCGGCAGATCACCAACGAGGACTCGTTCGAGCTGGGCACGGTGCCGCTGCGCCGGGCGTTCGCCGCGTCGTGCAACACCAGCTTCAGCCGGCTGGCCGCCGAGCTGCCCGCCGCCGCGCTGCCGCAGGCCGCCGCCTACTTCGGGCTGGCGTCCGACTTCGCCGTCGCGGGCATCACCACGAACACCGGCAAGATCCCGCCCGCCGACTCCGTGCCGGCCCGGGTGGAGGCCGGCATCGGCCAGGGCCAGATGCTGACCACGCCGTTCGGCATGGCCCTGACCGCGGCCACCGTCGCGACCGGGCGCACCCCCGTGCCGCAGTTGATCCGCGAGATCCCCACCGAGGGCGACCGGCCCGCGCCGCTGCCCGGCAACGTCACGGGCGCGCTGCGGTCGATGATGGGCGAGGTCGTCACCGGCGGCACCGCGCGGGAGCTCGCCGGGTACGGCGGCGTGCGCGGCAAGACCGGCACCGCCCAGTTCGGCGACGGCACGCGGGCGCACGGCTGGTTCATCGGCTACCGCGGCGACCTGGCGTTCTCCGTGCTCGTCGTGGACGGCGGGTCGTCCAAGGTCGCGGTGTCCGCCACCGGCACGTTCCTCGGCGGCCTCTAGCGCCGACGGGTCCGGGTCGGGCCGCCGCGCCCGCCCCGGACCCGTCACACGCAGGCCGGCCGTCACACGCAGACCGACTCGTCACACCGTCACACCGCGCCGGACGTCTCCAGGTCCGCCGCCGCGTCCGAGTCCTCCGGGTCGGGCGTCTCGTCGAACTGGGTGCGGTAGAGGTCGGCGTACCGGCCCCGGGCGGCCAGCAGCCCGGCGTGCGTGCCGCGCTCGACCACGTGCCCGTCCTCCACGACGAGGATCTGGTCCGCCGCCCGGATCGTCGACAGCCGGTGCGCGATCACGATCGCCGTCCGGCCGCGCAACGCCTCCGTCAACGCCACCTGCACCGCCGCCTCGGACTCGGAGTCCAGGTGCGCGGTGGCCTCGTCCAGGATCACCACGCGCGGCCGGGCGAGCAGCAGCCGGGCGATCGTCAGCCGCTGCCGCTCACCGCCGGACAGCCGGTAGCCCCGCTCCCCCACGACGGTGTCGAGGCCGTCGGGCAGCGACTCCACCAGGTGGTCGAGGCGGGCCCGGCGCAGCGCGTCCCACAGCTCGTCCTCGGTCGCCTCGGGCCGCGGGTAGGCGAGGTTCGCCCGGATCGTGTCGTGGAACAGGTGGCCGTCCTGGGTGACCACGCCGACCGCGCCGCGCAGCGACTCGAACGACAGGTCGCGGACGTCCACGTCGGACAGCCGCACCGCGCCGGCGTCCACGTCGTACAGGCGCGGCACGAGCGACGCGATGGTCGACTTGCCCGCGCCGGACGACCCGACGAGCGCCACGAGCTGCCCCGGCTCGACGCGGAAGCTGATGCCGTGCAGCACCTCCTCGCCGCCCCGCGCGTCCAAAGTGGCCACGGACTCCAGCGACGCCAGCGACACCTTGTCCGCCGCCGGGTACGCGAACCGCACGTCCTCGAACTCCACCGACACCGGGCCGTCCGGCACGCGGCGCGGCTCGTCCGGCTCGGCGATCATCGGCTTCAGGTCCAGCACTTCGAACACGCGTTCGAACGACACGAGCGCCGTCATCACGTCGACCCGCGCGTTGGCCAGCGCGGTCAGCGGCGAGTAGAGGCGGGTGAGCAGGAGCGCCAGCGACACCACCGTGCCCGCGGCCAGGTCGCCGGTCAGCGCCAGGTACCCGCCGAGCCCGTAGACCAGGGCCGTGGCCAGCGCCGACACCAGCGTGAGGCCGGTCAGGAACCACCGCGTCGCCATCGCCGTGCGGACGCCGATGTCGCGGACCCGCGCGGCGCGCTCGGCGAACTCCTCCACCTCCGCCTCGGGACGGCCGAACAGCTTCACCAACGTCGCGCCGGGCGCGGAGAACCGCTCGGTCATCTGGGTCGTCATGCCCGCGTTGAGGGTCGCTGCCTCGCGCTGGAGTTCCGCCATCCGGGTGCCCATCTTCCGGGCGGGCAGCACGAACACCGGCAGCAACAGCAGCGCCAACGCCGTCACCTGCCACGAAAGGGTGAACATGACGCCGAGGGAGAGGCCGAGCTGGATCACGTTGGTGACCACGCCCGACAGCGTCGACGTGAACGCCCGCTGCGCGCCGATCACGTCGTTGTTCAGCCGGCTCACCAGCGCGCCGGTGCGCGTGCGGGTGAAGAACGCCACGGGCATCCGCTGCACGTGCTCGTACACGGCGCGGCGCAGGTCGTGGATCAGGCCCTCACCGATGCGCGACGACTGCCACCGCTCGACCAGGCCGAGCGCCGCGTCCACGATCGCGATGCCGGCGATCGCCACCGCCAGCCACACGACGACGGACACGTCCCGGCCGCCGACGATCGCGTCCACCACGCGCCCCGCGAGCACCGGCGTGCTCACCGCCAGGACCGCCGACACGACCGTGAGCAGCAGGAACACGACCAGCTTCGCCCGGTGCGGTCCGGCGAACCCCCACACCCGGCGGAACGTGCCGGGCCGTACCCCGGCAGGCACGTCGGACGCCCGCATCGCGCTGCGCATCAAACCCCAGGAACCGTCCACGGTAGACAGCAACGCCGGCGGAGGGCGTGGCGTTCCCCGCTCGGGTGATCCGGGTCGCGTGGGCGGGCGTCACGTCCACCGCGGCCACCGCGCACCGAAGATCGCGTACCGCCCCGGTGGACAGACCCGGCGGACAGACCCGCGGTCAGGCCGTTGGACAGACCTGTGGTCAGGCTTGGGGACCCGCCAGGGCGCTCAGCTCGGCGAGCCGGCGCACCTGGGCCTCCCGCTCGGCCCGCAGCTGCTCCGCCTCGGACGCGCCGTCCGCCGCCGACGCCAGCAGCGCCAGCGTCTCCCGGACCGCGCCCGGCATCGGCCGCGACACCTGCGCGACGAGGTCGTCCACCGCCGCGTCCAACCCGTCCGCGGGCACGACGACGTTCGCGAGGCCGATCCGCAACGCCTCCTCGGCGCCGACCCGGCGTCCGGTGAGGCAGATCTCGGCCGCGCGCGAGTACCCGACCAGGCGCACCAGCGGCAGCGTGCCGCCCAGGTCGGGCACGAGGCCGAGGGAGGTCTCGGCCATGCAGAACTTGACGTCGTCGGCGGCCACGCGGAAGTCGCACGCGAGGGCGAGCTGGAAGCCCGCGCCGATCGCGTGCCCGCGCACCGCGGCGACCGTCACCCGGGCCGGGTCGCGCAACCAGCGGAAACCTTCCTGGAACTCCGCGATCAGCGCCGCACCGTCCTCGGGTCCGCGCCGCGTGATCTCCGACAGACCCGGTTCGCCCTCCACCGGGGCACCCGTGAACATCCTCCGGTCGAGCCCGGCGGAGAAGGCGCGACCGGAACCCCGGACGACCACGACGCGGACGTCCGGGCCCAGCTGCTCGCCGATCGTCCGCAACGCCACCCAGGTCGACGGCGTCTGTGCGTTGAGCACGTCGGGACGGTCGAGCGTGATCGTCGCGCGCGGTCCCTCGACAACGAGCCGCACGCCTCCGCGTTCCAGCAGGTCGGCGTCGATGGTGGTCGGTGCCGACATGTGTGGACCTCCGGGTTTCGTCAGGCGTCGTCTCTCCTCGGCGCCTAGATGTTACCGGAGGGTAGCTTACTTCTTCTTCGTGCGGGTGGCGCCACCGCGACCGCGCAGCTGCACACCGGACTCGCTGAGCACCCGGTGCACGAAGCCGTAGGAGCGTCCGGTGGACTCGGCCAACGCCCGGATGCTCGCGCCCTTTTCGTACTTCTTCTTCAGGTCAGCGGCCAGCTTGTCCCGCGTGGCGCCGGTGATCCGGGCGCCCTTCTTCAGGTCAGCCACCTTGTCCCGCCTTCCGTAGACAGCAGGTCGGGCCTTGAAAGCCCCTGTCGTCGCAATGATCGAACACGGAGACCAAGAACGCCAGGTGATCAAGCGAAATGATCGGCGAGCGGTCGTGTGATCACGCAGGGTCGATCAGCGCTCACCGTGCGGGACGAGGTGTGAAAACCGTTGGCTCAGGCCAACTGCACGAGCTCCAGGTACTCCTGGGACCAGTGGTCCTCGGTGCCGTCGGGCAGCAGGATCACCCGCTCGGGCTCCAGGGCCTCCACCGCGCCGGGGTCGTGCGTGACCAGCACGACGGCGCCCTCGTAGCGGCGCAGGGCGTCGAGGACCTGCTCGCGGCTGGCCGGGTCGAGGTTGTTGGTCGGCTCGTCCAGCAGCAGCACGTTCGCCGCGCTCGACACCAGCCCGGCCAGCGCCAACCGGGTCTTCTCGCCACCCGACAGGGTGCCCGCGGCCTGGTCGAGCTGCTCGCCGCTGAACAGGAACGTGCCGAGCAGGGACCGGAGCTGCTGCTCCGGCACGTCGGGCGCGGCGTGGCGGATGTTCGCCCACACCGACGCCTCGTGGTCGAGCGTCTCGTGCTCCTGGGCGAAGTAGCCGAGCTTCAGCCCGTGACCGGCGATCACCTCGCCGCTGTCCGGGCGTTCCATCGACCCGATCAGGCGCAGCAACGTCGTCTTGCCCGCGCCGTTCAGCCCGAGGATGACCACCCGGGAGCCGCGGTCGATGGCCAGGTCGACGCCCGTGAAGACCTCCAGCGAGCCGTACGACTTGCTCAACCCCTCGGCCGTCAACGGCGTCTTGCCGCACGGGGCGGGCTGCGGGAAGCGGATCTTCGCGACCTTGTCCGCCTGGCGGGTGTCCTCCAGCCCGGACAGCAGCTTCTCGGCGCGGCGGGCCATGTTCTGCGCGGCGACGGCCTTGGTGGCCTTCGCGCGCATCTTGTCGGCCTGCGCCATCAGCGCGCCGGCCTTCTTCTCGGCGTTGGCGCGCTCGCGGCGGCGGCGCTTCTCGTCGGCGGCGCGCGCTTCGAGGTACTTCTTCCAGCCCATGTTGTAGATGTCGACCTCGCCGCGCGTCGCGTCGAGGAACCACACCTTGTTCACCACGTCGTCCAGCAGCTCCACGTCGTGGCTGATCACGACCAGGCCGCCCTCGTGGGACTTCAGGAACCCTCGCAGCCACGCGATCGAGTCGGCGTCGAGGTGGTTCGTGGGCTCGTCGATCAGCAGGATCGTGCTGGACTTCGCGCCCACGCCCCCCTCGGAGGCGGCGAACAGGATGCGGGCCAGCTCGACGCGGCGGCGCTGACCGCCGGACAGCGTGCGCAGCGGCTGGGCCAGCACGCGGTCCGCGAGACCCAGGTTGGCGCAG
The DNA here is from genome assembly GCF_042678885.1 of Saccharothrix hoggarensis. Classification (GTDB taxonomy): domain Bacteria; phylum Actinomycetota; class Actinomycetes; order Mycobacteriales; family Pseudonocardiaceae; genus Actinosynnema; species Actinosynnema hoggarensis. Next base: position 10,317 of record NZ_JBHTLK010000101.1, on the reverse strand, counting down.
ATGCGGGCGGCTTCGCTCTCGGCCGCGTACCCGCCGAGGGCGGCGAACCGCTCTTCGAGGCGGCCGTACTTCCGCACGGCGTTCTGCAGCTCGGTGTCGTCCACCAGCTCGGCCATGGTGGACTGCATCTTCTCCATGTCGCGGAGCAGCTGGTCCAGGCCGCGGGCGGACAGCACGCGGTCCTTCGCGATGACCGACAGGTCGCCCTCGCGCGGGTCCTGCGGCAGGTAGCCCAGCTCGCCGGTGCGGCGCACCTCGCCCGCGTACGGCTGGCCCTCGCCCGCGAGGACGCGCAGGGAGGTCGTCTTGCCGGCGCCGTTGCGGCCGACGAGGCCGATGCGGTCGCCGGGCTGGACGCGGAGGGTGGCGCCGGACAGCAGGATGCGCGAACCAGCGCGCAACTCGACATCGGTTGCGGTGATCAAGTTTTACTCCGGGATCGTGGTCGTGCGAGGTCAACGGCGCGGCTCAGCGCGGGACCTACTCGAGCAAGATGACCACGACCCCAGTCTACGGGTGATGGCCACCGGATTTCCCGGGTGTGTCCACCGGCATAGGTCCGACGCATGCCCCACCGCGGGCGACGGGCCTAGATTTGCCGCCATGACTTCGGACTTCACGGGCAGGGCCGCCCTGGTCACGGGCGCGAGCCGCGGCATCGGGTACGGCATCGCGGCGGAGCTGCTGGCGCGCGGCGCGTCGGTCACGATCACCTCGCGCAAGGCCGACGCCGTCGCGGCGGCCGCGGAATCTCTGGCGGCCACGACCGGCGTGTCACCCGATCGGGTGTTGGCGGTGCCGGGGAACGCGGGCAACGCCGACGAGCGGGCGGAGGCAGTCGAGGCCACCGTGGCCCGGTTCGGGCGGCTGGACGTGCTGGTGAACAACACCGGCATCAACCCCGTGTTCGGCGCGTTGATGGACGCCGACCTCGACGCCGTGCGGAAGATCTTCGACGTCAACGTCGTCGCCGCGCTCGGGTTCACGCAGCTGGCGTGGAAGGCGTGGATGCGCGACCACGGCGGGGCGGTGGTGAACATCGCGTCGGTCGGCGGCCTGCGGTCGACCGGCGTGATCGCGGCGTACGGGGCGAGCAAGGCGGCGCTGATCCGGCTGACGGAGGAGCTGGCGTGGCAGCTCGGACCCAAGGTGCGGGTGAACGCCGTCGCGCCCGCCGTCGTGAAGACGCGCTTCGCGGAAGCCCTCTACACCGGGCGCGAGGAGGAGGCCGCCGCCGGCTACCCGATGAAGCGGCTCGGCACGCCGGAGGACGTCGCCCGGCTGGTGGCGTTCCTGGCCTCGGACGCGGCCGAGTGGATCACCGGCGAGACGGTCCGGGTCGACGGCGGCCTGCTCTCCACCGGCACCCTGGGCTGATCCGGCGGCGCTCGAGCCGGTAACCCTTCGAGTACCACTAACCCTTCGATTAACAGTCGAATGCGCCGCTGCCGAGGTGCGGGCGTCCCCAGGAGGGCTCCGGACCTGTCAGCGGGTCGTGGTCTGCAACGCCCCGGTGAGCCTCGGCGTCGTGACGGTCGTCGTGGTGACGGTCGTCGTGGTGAGGCCCACGCCGGTGGTGTTCGGCGTCGTGGTGCGGGTGGGCGTGGCCGGCTGCCCGGTCGTGCCCACCGACGGTCTGGTCGTGGTGGACGTCGGCGGCTGCCCCGTGGTGGCGCCGGCGGTGGTCGACGGCGGCGCGGTCACGGTGGGGCTCGGGGGGACGTGCGGGGCGCTCGTCGTGCTCGTGCCGACCGGCGCGGGAGGCCCGGCCGGGGAGTCGTCCGCGGGGTCCGGCGACTGGTTCAGGGCGACGGCGACCACCACCGCGACCATCGCGGCGGTGCCGGTGCCGGTGGCCGCGACCGCGTAGCCACGGCGGCGGCGCCTGACCCGCGCGCCCCGGTGGACGATGTCCACGGCGCCGAACGTGCGTGGCAAGGGCTGGATGTTCAGCTCCTCGAACGTCTTCCTCAGCTCGTCCTCAAGCACCGCGCGACACCTCCTGCCACAACGCCCCGAACTCCGGTCCCAAACTCTGCCGCAACGCCTTGAGGCCGCGGCTCGTGTTGCTCTTCACCGTGCCCACCGAGCAACCGAGCGCCGCGGCCGTCTCCTCCACCCCCAGGTCGTGCCAGTACCTCAGCACGAGCACCGCCCGCTGCTTCGCGGGGACGGCGCCCAACGCCTGCCACACCACCAGCTTGTCCTCGCTCAACGACCCCGCCGCCGGAACCTCCGGCAGCACGTCGGTGAGCTTCTCCCGTTTCCACCGCACGCGGCGGCGTTCGGCCAGGAACGTGCGCACGACGATCTGCCGGAGGTAGGCGTCCAGCCCGTCCCGGTGCGCGAGCCCCGGCCCCGCCAGGTACAGCTTCAGGAAGGCGGACTGCACCACGTCTTCGGCCTCGTGGTGGTTGCCGCACAACAAGAACGCGGTGAAGCGCATCGAGTCGGCGCACCGGTCGAAGTAGTGGGTGAATTCCGCGTCCCAGCTCACGCCGTCAGCGCCTCGTCGTGACCGTGGTGCTCGTCGGGTACGGCGTCGTCGGCGCCGGCCACGGCGTCGTGGTCGTCACCGGCGGCCTGGTCGTCGTCACGGGCGGCCTGGTCGTGGTCGTCACGGGGACGCCGGGCGACGTCGTGTACGTCGGCGTCACCGGCGGGCGGGTGGTCGACGTCGGCCGCGGCGTGACCTCGACGCTGGTCGTGGACGGCGGCGCGGTGGTGGTCGGCCGCGGCGCGGTGGTGGTCGTCACGGGGACCGACGTGGGCGACCAGGTCGCCGTGGTGCCCGGCGGCTGGGTCGTGGTCCGGACCGGAGCCTCGTCGCCGCCGCCGGACGCGAGCGCGGGCACCGCCACGGCGATACCGCCGAGCACGACGGCCCCCGCCGCCAGCACGAGTCGTTTGCGCAGCACATCTGCTCCTCGGGTTCCTGGAGCCACCGCCGGTCGGCGCCCCCTCACCCTTATGAATGCGGTCGGGTCCGGCGGGGGTTGTCACGAGTTGCCACGAGTTCCCACGGGTTCTCGCAGGCGTCACGGGTTCTCGCGGACCACGACCTCCACCGCCCGCGCCCGCACGGCCGCCTCGTCCAGCACCGCCCGCCGCGGCTCCGGCACGTCCAACACCCTCGGTGACGCCAGCGCGAACACCTCGCCCAACCGGCGGTCACCCCGCAAGGCGTCCAACGCCTGCCGGTCACCGCCCAGCACGACGGCGTCCAACTCGCCGACCCGAGGCGCCAGCACCCGCGCCGCGTCGTCCGCCGCCGCCTGGAGGGCGACCCGCGCCTGGCCCTCCCGCCGCCGCGCGAACCGCTGCTGCGACCACCCGCCGGCCTTGTTGCGCCCGTGCACCTGGCGGCTGTCCGTGGTCGACACGAGCACCTCGCCGTCCTGCGCCACCCCGATGCTGTGCCCGCCGAGCCGCACGAGCAGCAACCCGATCCGGCGCGGCGCGCACGCGTTCGCCAGCAGCGCGTCCAGCACAAGACCATCAACGTCACCCTGAGGGGTGAATTCACCGAACGCGGCGGACACCGACGCCGTGGCCCCGTCCACCGCCGTGACCAGGCACCGGGACGCCGTCACCGACGTCGACACGACACCGCCGTGCCGGGACGCGAACCGGTCGAACCACCCTTCCAGGCGTTCCGGCGGCACCTCCACCGCCCGCCCACCACCGGCGACCGGGCGGACCCGGCTCATGCCGGCGCGACCGCGACCCACACCGGCAGCGGGTGCCCGCACTCGGCGGGCGAGAGCCGCTGCACGGCGCCGAACCCGGCCTCCGCCAGCGCGGCCGAGACCTGGTCGGGCGACAGCACGCGGTGCCGGGTGGCCACGGTGTTCGCCACCTCCCACGTCTCCGCGCCGCGCACCAGCTGCACGACCTCCAGCGCGTACGACTCGCCGTCCGGCGACCAGTCCCACAGCTGCACGGTCACCTGCCGGTCGGGCCCGCGCCCGGACACCTTCGGCGGCGGCGCGGTGGGCCGCAGCGAGCCGAGCTTGTCCAGCTCGGGCACGGCGGCGACGAACAGGCCGCCGGGGCGCAGGGCCTGTCGGGCGAGCAGGAGCGCCTGGTCGAGCGCGTTCTCGTGGGCCAACCGGGGCAGCAGGTCGTCGCCCGCGCGGACCACGTCGACCGGCGGCCCGCCGTGGTGGCGCACGACGTCCACGAGGTCGAGCACGGTGTGGTGGCCGGCACCGAGCACGGCGGCGGCGACCTCCGTCAGCGGGTCCTCCGGCAGGGGCACGAGGTCCTGGGCGGCCGTCACCGGGCACACAGTAGGGCCAACGGAGCGGCCTCCGCCAACGGCCCGAGCCACGCGGGGGCCACCGGGACCGCGATCAGCGCGCGCCGGCTCCGAAGGGGGTGCCGCAGCGGTCGGGCCGCCCCCGTTGCACAATGTTACCGACGGGTTTACAAAGGGAGAAGCACAGGCGATCACCACTTGACAGAACGATGCCCATCCCAGTGAACTCGTAACCCGTATGGACCAACCATTGACTCCGCTCGGAAGGCACCAACGCCCTGCGTTGGCGGGTAGGGTCACTGGGGCGTGATCTCATGACAGCGGGGAGTCACAATGACCAACGCTGCCGGTCGACCCAACCTGTCCGTCGACGACCTCGACTCGACGGGCCACGGCAGTCTTGCGCAGCTTCTCACCACGGGGCCCTTCCCCGAGGCGCTGAGAGCCGCGATCAAAGCGAGCAGGCTGAGTCTCGACCGCATCCAGCACCGGCTCGCGCTGCGCGGGGTCACCATCAGCGTCGCGACGCTGAGCTACTGGCAGTCCGGCCGCCGTCGACCTGAGAGGCCGGAGTCCCTGGAGGCGCTGCGCCACCTTGAGACGGTGCTCGGGGTGCCGCAGTCCGGCCTGTCCGCGCTGCTCGGCCCGCCGCGACCGCGCGGGAGGCGGTCGCGACCCACGACGATGATGCCGATCGACGCGCTGTGGGCGCGTCGCGAGCGGGTCGCGAACCTGCTCACGAAGGTGGACACGTCCTCGGACGTGAAGCTGGGCCGGATCAGCCAGCACGACCGCATCGAGATCGCCGCCGACGGCGGTCAGCGCTCGGTGTGGGTGCGGCAGATCCTCCGGGCCGAGCAGGACGGCCCCGACCGCTGGGCGCTGGTCTTCGAGACCGAGGAGTCCGACGTGCTGCCGGCGGTGGTGAACCTGCGCAACTGCCACCTCGGCCGGGTCGCGGAGGACACCGACGCCAACATCATGGTCGCCGAGATGATGTTCGACCGGCCCCTGGCCAGGGGCGAGACCATCATCATGGAGTACGAGCTGCTGTTCGCGGAGGGCCACTACCCGGCCGGGAACAACACGTTCGCCCGCAAGTTCCGGCTGCCGGTGCGCGAGTACGTGATCGAGGTGCGGTTCGACCCGTCGTACCTGCCCGCCCGCTGCCAGCAGTTCAGCGTCCCCGCCGGTGACGACACGCCGTCGCGGCGGCGCAACCTCGCTCTGGACAACGCGGGCGGCGTGCACGCCGTGGCGCTCGGTTTCGGGCCCGGCGTGTTCGGCATCCGCTGGGAGTGGCCGAAGTAACATATGACGACAAGGGCCCCGGGAGCGCGCTCCCGGGGCCTTTTCACGTCGTGCCGGTCACTCAGACGTAACCGTTGATCTTCAGCGAGACCGCGCGGATCGAGCCGCGGTCGGACGACACCGCGTCCACGACCTTGAACTTCCACGTGCCGTCGACCGGGTCGGCGAGCAGCGCGTTCAACGAGGTGGTGGGCTTCCACGTGCCGGTGAACGGCGCCATCGCGCTGGTCACGGTCGAGAACGCCCGCTCGGCGGAGTCGTCGAACACGACCTGGCACAGGTTGTTGCCGGTCGAGCCGTTGCGCTGGAACACCGTCGCCGTCGCGCCGGACGGCGCGGTCAGCGTGCCGACCAGGTCGCCGACGAACGTGTGGTCGATGCCCACCGTGGTCGCGCCCGTGGCGGCGCTGCATGTGGCGCCGTCGACGGTGAACGCGATCCGCGACCCGCGGCCGACGCCGCTGACCGGGATCTCCACCGTCGCGCCGACCGCGTCGTTGTCGGGGATGGCGACCACGGGGCCCTCGTACGCGAACGTCTTCGTCTCACGCGACGGCTCGCCCACGGTGAGCGTGAACGTGCTCGTGGTCGGCGACGTCGACCCGGCGAAGGTCACCCGCGCGTCCAACCGGACGGCCGAGCCCACCTGCGTCGTCGCGGGCAGGGTCACCTGGAACGTGTTGGTGACCGTCTGGCCGACCTCGACGTTGCCGTAGTGCTTCGACCGCGGCGCGATCGTCACGCCCGCGGTGGGCGTGGTGAGCACGAGGCTGGTCGACGCGGCCAGGCCGTCACCCGAGTTCCGCACCGGGACGGTGAGCGTCGCCGTGGTGCCCGGCTTGAGGTACTGGCTGCCGTCGCTGTCGTTGACCACGGACGGCTTCAGCGCCTTCGCCAACGGCTGCGGCGACGCGCCGGTGTAGGCGAGGACCAGGTCGGCGCGCACGACGCCGGCGCCGGTGCGGTTGTCCGCGCCGGCCTCCGCGATGTCGATCGCGGTCGCGGTCATCGCCTCGCGCACCTCGGCCGGGGACAGGCCGGGGTTGCCGGACAGGACGAGCCCCGCGATGGCGGCGGCGTTCGGCGCGGACGCCGACGTGCCGAAGAACGGGTTGAAGCCCGGCACGCTGGTCTGCACGCCGTCCGCCGCGGTCAGGTCGGGCTTCTGCCGGACCTCGTCGAGCGGGGTGCCGTCGGGCGCGAAGAACAGCCGGCGCGGCCCGTCGGACGTGAACCGCTCGGGCTTCTGCGTGCCGTCGAAGGCGTTCGGGAACGGGCCCCGCGGGTTGGCCGGGTCGCCCGGCTCCAGGTCGAACGGCAGCGGGTTGTTCGCCGGGGCCGCCGCGACGCTGATCGCGCCCTTGGCCGCCGAGTGGCCGCGGGTCACGCCGGACGTCGAGAACTTCTTCAGGCCGTCCGACGAGTCCTTGAAGCGACCGCCCAGGGCGGACAGCGCCAGGTACTTGTCCTCACCGCGGAACTTCACCACGGCCAGCCGCAGACCGGTGCCGCCCGCGGGCGTGGTCAGCCGCTCGTACGGGTCCTGCGTGCCGTCCTGCGTGCCCTGGCTGAACGCCACCACGTTGCCCTGCGCGTTCGCCAGGTACAGGTCGTAGTCGTTGAACGACGACGCCAGCGGGTCCGCCCAGAACAACGTCACCGGGACGTTGCCGGAGCTGTCGGACAGCGGGTTGAACACCTGCTTGGCGTCCGGGGACGGGTTGAAGTCGTGCGCGGTGCCCGCGAACTTGCCGACGCCGACGCCGGAGTCGACGAACCGGCCCTCCCAGTGGCCGGACGTGCCGTCGGCGAGGTTGCCGTCGTTGCCGGCGGAGGAGAAGAACAGCGCGCCGTCGGCGGTGACCGCGTCCACGGCCCGCGCGATCACACCGTCCTGGAACGGCGACTCGTTGAAGTAGAGGACGTCGTCCACGATGACGTCGCAGCCGAGCTGGAAGCGCAGGCCGCGGATGTTGTCGGCGAAGCTCGCGTCACCGTTGAACGCGGTGGCGAAGCCCAGGCTCGCGTTCGGCGCGATGTCGTGGAGGATCTCCAGCATCGCGGTGCCCTCGTCGCCCGAACCCTCTTGGCTGGGCAGGATTTCCACGCCCGCGGGCAGTTCGCCGGACGCCTGCGACACGGCCAGGGAGTCGACGCCGTCGGAGAGCGCGCACAGCTTCACGCCGGTGCCGGTGACGCGGAAGTCGTCGCGGGCGGTGTCCGCGGCGTGCGCGCGGTCGCCCTCGCCGGTCCGGACGGCCCGCGCCCCCAGCAGCGCCTCACGGGTGCGCGACTCGATCTTGGCGGCCTTGTCCTCCTTGGAGGCGACCGGGTCCGCCTTGCGGTCCCGCACGTGGAACGTCTTGGCCTCGACCGCCGTCTCGACGCGGCGCACGTCGCCGCGCGCGGACAGCTTCTCCAGCGCCGCCAACGGAAGTTGGGCGCGAACCGTGCGGCCCTCGGTGGAGACGGACCGGATGCCGCCGCCCGCCGAGCGGACCGCGCCGACCAGCTCGTCGGTGACCTCGTGCGCGCGGATGTCCACCACAACGGTGTTTCCGCTGTGGACCTTCACGCCGGTCTGGAGCGCGGGGAGCTTGCTCAACGTGCCGGCGTTCGCCCGGCGACGGCCCTCCACCACGAGCGCGCTGTCCATTTTGGACTCGGCACCGGTGAGCGACTTCTTGATGTCCTGCAACGCGGCGATCTGCGCGGCCGTCCGGTCCTCGACGCCCTTCGACGCCTTGGTCGGGTCGGCGGAGGCGGGCGACGCGACGCCCAGGGCCAGCAGCACCGCGGCGCCCGCCGCGAGCACGGTGTCTCTTCGCAACCGACGTTTCGGTGAACGCACAGGCGTCTCCCCCAGTTCGTGCGTGCCCCCGACGCACGCGGCCGGCGGTCGGAACGCTCCGACCGAGGGGTCAACGTATTGCGCACGGCCAAGTACCGTCTGCCACCGTTCGGCCTACTTGGTAGATGGTCGAGCCATCACATTTCACAGTACGAAAGCATCCGTCCACAGCTGACCGGTGCGGCCGGACAGCGCGTCGAGCAGCGCCGCGGCCTGGTTGTCGGTGAGCGACGCGATGAAGTCGACCACCGCGCGGCCCCGTGCCAACGCCCGCACGGCGTCCGGTCCCGACGGCGTCTCGCCCGTGGCGCCCACCAGCACGGACGGGTCCGTCCGGGCGAGCACCGCGTACTCGGCGCCCGCCAGCTCCACCAAATCGTGCAACCGGCGCGGCAGCCGGTTCGCCTCGTGCCGGTCGGTGACCCACTGCTCCAGCGCCTCCACCAGCGCCGTCAGCAGCCGCGCCTGGCCGCGCTGGTGCAGCGCCAGGTCGGGGCGCAGCAGCACGAACCGGCGGTGCACGAACTTCAGCACCTGCACCTCGTGCCACTGCGGCACGGCCAGCACCACGTGCCCGGACCGGGTCGTCGGCTCCTCGACCACGCCGACCGAGTCCACCAGCCGCCGCGTCCAGCGGGCGGAGAACCCGGCGACCGCCTGCTCCGCCTCCACCGAACCGTCGAACGGGACGGCGAGCAGGCCGTCCACCAGCTCGGCCCGCACCTTGGCCACGGCGTGCGCGAACGCGTCGTCGTCCACGGCCCACGAGTCCTTGGCGTGCAGCCGGCGGCGCAACGCCTCCAGCGAACGGCCCGGTCGGCGTTCCTGGGCGGCGAGGTCGGCGGCGCTCAGCCCGGCCAGCTCGATCGCGTTGTCCAGCCACGTGTTCAGCTCGGCCGACACGGTGGCGTGCTGGAGCACCCCGACCCGGTGGAAGTCCTCCAGGTCGTGGATGGCGTAGGCGATGTCGTCGGCGGTGTCCATCACCGACGCCTCGACGGTCTGCTGCCACTGCTCCAGCCTGCCCACGTACGGCGCGCGGGACTGCTCCACGTCCTCCAGCTCGGTGACGTAGGCCGAGAACTTGCTGGAGCCGGTGCCCGGCCCGTCGGACGGCTCGGCCGCGCCACGCGGCGGCGCGGACATGTCCTTCGGGTGCGGCCGCGGGTACGACAGGCGCGTCCACGGGTACTTCAGCATCGCCGCGCGCACCGCGACCGTGAGGTCGAGCCCCACCGCGGCCGGGCCGCGCACGTCGGTGGTGGTGACGATCCGGAACGACTGGGCGTTGCCCTCGAACCCGTCCGACAGGCCGAACCGGTGGCGGGCGAGCCGGTCGAGCACCTGCTCGCCGAGGTGCCCGAACGGCGGGTGGCCCAGGTCGTGCGCCAGCGAGGCGGCCTCCACGACGTCCGGGTCGCAGCCGCCGAGCTTGTCCAGCAGGTTGGTGTGCTCGGGGCGGGCGTTGAGGCGTTCCGCGATGGCCCGCGCGGCCTGGGCGACCTTGAGGCTGTGCGTGAGCCGGTTGTGCACCAGCAGGCCCGAGCCGGTCGAGCTGACGACCTGCGTGACACCGCCCAGGCGGGCGAAGAACGGGGAGCTGGCGACCCGGTCCCGGTCGACCCGGAACGGGCTCGTGGCGAGATCGGCCTGGACCGGGGCGTTCCCACCGGAACGCCGCCGCGTCCGGGGATCGGCGTGCTCGTCGTGCATGACCAGAACTTAGTCGCACCGCCGCGGCTCGGCTCGTGCCCGGTACGCGGACCGCCGACCGTCACCGGTTCGCCACCGTCTGCAATGCGGTTCTGAACGCAAAAATGCCCTCAGGGGCATCCGCACAAAACGGATGCCCCTGAGGGTCAACGATATGTTCGGCGGCGTCCTACTCTCCCAC
>NZ_JBHTLK010000100.1:0-23870 GCF_042678885.1 Saccharothrix hoggarensis | reverse complement strand
GGCCGCCGCCGCCCGCCGCATCGACGAGATCCTCACCGAGTCCCGATGAACGGCGGGGTCACCCGGTGGTGGTCGCGGTGTCGGTGGTCCAGGCGCGAGCCTGGTCGCTGAGGGTGATGCCGAGACCGGGGCGGTCGGAGAGGCGCATGCGGCCGTCCCGGATCTCCAGCCGCTCGGGGAACAGCGGGTGGAGCCAGTCGAAGTGCTCGACCCACGGTTCGCGGGGGTAGGCCGCGGCCAGGTGCACGTGGACCTCCATGGCGAAGTGCGGCGCGAGCTGGAGGTGGTGGTGGTCGGCGAGGGCGGCCAGCTTGAGGAACTGGGTGATGCCGCCGACGCGGGGCGCGTCGGGCTGCAGGACGTCGACGGCGTGGTGGCGGATCAGCTCGTAGTGCTCCGCGACGCTGGTCAGCATCTCGCCCGACGCCACCGCGGTCGTCAGCGCGCGGCTCAGCTCGGCGTGGCCCTCGGCGTCGTAGGCGTCGAGCGGTTCCTCGATCCAGACCAGGTCGAACTCGTCCAGCGCACGTCCCATCCGCCTGGCGGTGGGGCGGTCCCACTGCTGGTTGGCGTCGACCATCAGCGGCACGCCGTCGCCCAGGTGCTCGCGCACGGCGGCGACCCGGCGCAGGTCCTCGGCGTGGTCCGGGAGGCCCACCTTGATCTTGATGCCGCCGACGCCGGAGTCGAGGGTGCGGGTGGCGTTGTCCTTGATCCGGTCGACGGACTCGTGCAGGAACCCGCCGGAGGTGTTGTAGCAGCGGACGGAGTCGCGATGAGCGCCGAGGAGCTTGGCGAGCGGGAGGTTCGCGCGCTTGGCCTTGAGGTCCCACAGGGCGATGTCGAACGCGGCCAGCGCCTGGGTCGCCGCGCCGCTGCGGCCGACGGAGGCGCCCGCCCAGACGAGCTTGGTCCAGAGCCGGCCGATGTCGTTGGGGTCCTCGCCGATCAGGTCCGGCGCGACCTCGCGGGCGTGCGCGAACTGCGCCGGGCCGCCGGCCCGCTTGGAGTAGCCGAACCCGAGGCCCTCCAGCCCCGCCTCGGTGCGGACCTCGGCGAACAGCATCGCGACCTCGGTCATCGGCCGCTGCCGGCCGGTGAACACCTTGGCGTCGCTGATGCCGGCCGGCAGCGGCAGCGTCACCGACGACACCGTCACCGAGCTGATCCGGTCGACTGGGGACGGGCCTGCGGACATGGTGCTCCTCGGGGTGGGCTCAGGCGACCTTGCGGACCAGGGTGGCCAGGTCGGCCAGCTCGTCCTCGGTCAGGTCGGTCAGCGGCGGGCGCACCCGGCCGCCGTCCCGGCCGACGGTGGTCAGCCCCGCCTTGACGATCGACACCGCGTAGCCGCGGGCGCGGTCGCGGAGGTCGAGGTAGGGCAGGACGAAGTCGGACAGCATCCCGTAGACGGCGGGCCGGTCCTGGGCGCGCACGGCGGCGTAGAACCGCAGCGCGAACTCGGGCAGGAAGTTGAACAGCGCCGAGGAGTACGTGGTCACGCCGAGCTGGAGCAGCGGCAGCGCGAACGTCTCCGCGGTGGGCAGGCCGCCGATGTAGACCAGCCGGTCGCCGACCCTGGCGTACGTGCGGGTCAGCTGCTCGATGTCGCCGACGCCGTCCTTCAGCCCGATCAGGTTGGGGTTGCGGTCGGCGACCTCGGCGACGGTCGCGTCGGTGAGCACGGCGTTGGCGCGGCTGTAGACGATCACGCCCAGCTCGGTGGCCCGGCACACCGCGGTGATGTGCTCGACCAGGCCGCGCTGGCTCGCCTCCGTCAGGTACGGCGGGAACAGCAGCACGCCCGACGCCCCGGCGTCCTCGGCGGCCCGCGCCTGCGCCGCGGAGACGACGGTCGCGCCGGTGGCCGGCGCGATGACCGGGACCCGTCCGCCCACCTCGTCCACGGCGACGCGGACCACCCGGTCGATCTCCTCCGGGCTCAGCGAGAAGCCCTCGCCCGTCCCGCCGGCGGCGAACAGGCCGGCCACGTCGAAGCCCGCCTGCCAGTCCAGGTGCTCCCGGTAGCGGGCCTCGTCGAAGCGCAGGTCGGCGTCGAAGTGGGTGACCGGGAACGACAGCAGCCCGGAGGCGAGTCGGTCGGCCAGGGCGTCGGGGTGCGTCGTCACGGTGCCACCGTAGGAACCAGGGGTGATGCCTGTCCAAGAGTTGTTTCGCATTGCTCAATACCCGGAGGGCATCACTCCAGTGGCGAGCACGCCTCCAGCACGTCGAGCGTGCGCCACAACGCCGGGTTGGCGGACTCCCGCAGCCACAGCAGGTGCAACTCCACCGGCTTCGGCACGGCCGTCTCCAGCCGGACGAAGCCGACGCCCTCGATGCGCAGCCGTGCCGCCGACTCCGGCACGAACGCGATGCCGCGCCCGGCCGCGACCAGCCACACCATCGTCAACACCTGGCTCACCGAGTGCACGGTGTTCTCGTGCGCGATCGGCACCGTCCCGGCGACCAGGTCGTAGAAGTAGCGGGCCTGGGTGGGCGAGTGCGCGATCACGGGCTCGCGCACCACGTCGGCGGCCGTCGCGGCCCGGTCCAGCGCCAGCAGGGGGTGGCCGGCGGGCGCGGCGACGAGCAGCCCCTCCCGGTGCAGCAGGCGTGAGCCGAACGTGGCGTCGTCCACCGGCGGGCGGCCGAGGCCGAGGTCGACCTCCTCGTTCACCAGCGCGGCGACCTGCTCGCGGGTCACCATCTCGGCCAGCTCGAGGTCCACGTCCGGCAGCTGGTCGGCCAGCTCGTCCAGCACGCGGCCGAGGATGCCGTAGGTGGCCGCCGCGGTGAACCCGACCCGCACCACGCCGCTCGACCCGGACGACACGCGCCGGGCCAGCTCGGGCGCGGTCTCCGCGAGCGACAGCAGCCGGCGCGCCTCGACCAGGAACACCTCGCCCGCCGCCGTGAGCGTCACCCGGCGGTTGTCCCGGATCAGCAGTTGCGCGTCCACGGCCCGTTCGAGCTTCTGGATCTGCCTGCTCAGCGGCGGCTGGGTCATCGCCAGCCGGGCGGCGGCACGGCTGAAGTGCAGCTCCTCGGCGACGGCCACGAACCCGCGCAGCTGCTCCAGGGTGAACGTCATGCCGGGAAGGTATCAACCCAGGTCACGTTGGGTGCTCCGACGCGCGCCCGCTTGGCGGTACGGCGCCCGCCGGTCGGGTGTGATCATGGACGGCATGGGCTCCCCGCGCCGCTCCGCCGGCCTCGTCCTGGCGGCGTTCCTGCTCTGCGGCCTCCTGCCGGCGCCGGCCGCCGCCGCCACCGCGTTCAAGGTGTTGCAGATGAACCTGTGCAACAGCGGCGTCGCCGGCTGCTACCAGGGCGGGCGCGCGGTGGGCGAGGCCGTGGCGATGATCCAGCGCCGGCTGCCGGACGTGGTCTCGGTGAACGAGGTGTGCCTGTCCGACTTGCCCCGGCTGACGGCCGCGGTCGGCGCGTCCGCCCAGTACCGGTTCGCGTTCGTGCGCAACAGGTCCACGAACTCGGACTACCAGTGCACGGACGGCCGCGGCGCCTACGGCAGCGGGATCATCGTCAAGGAGGGCGTCCGGACCGGCGGTCACGGCACCTACTCGGCGCAGGACGGCGGCAACGAGATCCGGGCGTGGGCCTGCGCCCTGAGCGCCGTGCGCGGTTTCACCGCGTGCACCACCCACCTGAGCACGACCGGCACGACGGCGTTGGCGCAGTGCCGGGAACTGGTGCCCGGCATCGTCCTGGCCCACGACCCCACCGGCTCGCCGACGACCCGGCACGTCGTGGTCGGCGACCTGAACCTCAGGTACAGCCCCGGTTCCGCGACGAACGCGCAGAACTGCGTCCCGTCGGGCTGGTTCCGCAAGGGAGACGGCGACGTGCAGCACGTCATCGCGCGCACCCTGACGTTCGTGTCGACGCAGGAATTCGCCATGTACCGCACGGACCACCCGGCGTTCGTCGTCAACCACACCTTCTGACGCCGTCCGCGCCGGGGTCTCGCGCGCGGGCCAGTTGAGACTCGAAACATCCGCGAAACCTCTGGTAGGCGGGCAGATCACGACCTGATAGTGGTCAACGCTCGTCCGACGGAAGGGGTTTCACAATGAGGTGGAGAACGGTGCTCCTGACCACCGGCCTGGTGCTCGGCCTGTCGGCCGCGCCGGCCGGCGCCGCCGAACCGGTGATCGTCGACTCCACCAAGCACGGCGGGCGCACGGTGGCGTTCACGTTCGACGACGGCCCGAACCCGGCCGACACCCCGCGCCTGCTCGACGTGCTGCGCCGGCACCACGTCAAGGCGGTGTTCTGCCTGTGGGGCGACTTCGTCGAGGCCCACCCCGAGCTGGTGCGCGACATCGTGGCCGGCGGCCACTCCCTGTGCAACCACAGCATGCACCACGACAACATGGGTGACTGGACGCCGGAGCGGATCGAGGCCGACCTGCGGCAGACCAGCGCGGCCATCCACCGCGCCGCGCCGGGCGTGCCGATCCGCTACTTCCGCGCGCCCTACGGCAGCTGGGGCCAGTCGCCGCGGGTCGCCGCGAAGCTCGGCATGACGTCGCTCGGCTGGAAGCTCGTCATCGGCGACTGGGAGCCGCCGGGCACGGACGAGCTGGTGCGGCGGGTCAAGGAAGGCCTGACCGAGGGAGCCGTGGTCCTGATGCACGACGGCCCGAACGACCGCGGCCAGACCGTGGACGCCGTCGAGCGGCTGATCCCCGAGCTGCGAGCCGACGGCTGGCGCTTCGACCGCCCCGCGCGCGGCTGAGGTGACCGCGGTGAAGCGTTCCGCGACGGCGGCACTGGCCGCCCTGCTGCTCCTGCTGCCGACGGCGGCGTCCGCGTCACCGAAGGCGACGTGGGTCGGCGCGTGGGCGACGTCGCCCACCACCGTGCCCCCGTCGGACACCACGGCGTTCGAGGACCAGACGTTGCGCCAGGTCGTGCACCTGAGCGTCGGCGGCAGCACGGTCCGCGTGCGCCTCTCCAACGAGTTCGGCACGCAGCCGTTGGTCGTGGGGGAGGCCCGCGTGGCGCGGCGGGCGGGCACGGGCTCGGCGATCGACCCGGGCAGCGACCGGCGGCTCACGTTCGGCGGGCGCGCGTCCGCCACCGTGCCGCCCGGCGCGCCGCTGCTCAGCGACCCGGTCGCGCTGCCCGTGGCGGCCGACTCCGACCTCGTGGTCAGCATCCACCTGCCGCACCGCACGCCCGGGAACACCGTGCACGCCTTCCCCTACCAGGACGGCTACCTCGCGGCGGGCAACGTCACCGGGCGGGCCGAGATCACGCCGACCGCCGTGCTCGGCAAGTGGCACTTCCTCACCGGGGTCAGCGTCACGGGCGAGCGCGGGTCGACCGTGGTGGCGTTCGGCGACTCGATCACCGACGGCGCGGAGACGACGCGCGGCGCGAACCGGCGCTGGCCCGACGTCCTCGCCCGCCGCTTCCAGGACGACCGGCGCCTGCGGCACTTGGGCGTGGTCAACGCGGGCATCAGCGGCAACCGCCTGCTGCACGACCCCAACCCGCCCGCGGGCCACCAGGCCGAGGCGTACGCGGCGTACTTCGGGCAGGCGGCGCTGCGCCGCTTCGACCGGGACGTCCTCGCCCAGCCGGGCGTCGGCCACGTCGTCGTGCTGCTCGGCGTGAACGACCTCGGCCACCCCGGCACGAGCGCGCCGCTGTCGGAGAAGGTGACCGCCGAGGACATCATCGGCGCGCACCGGCAGCTCATCGCCCGTGCCCACGTCCGGGGTCTGCGCATCCACGGCGGCACCATCACGCCGTTCCGCGGCGACACGTTCGGCTTCTACAGCCCGGAGAACGAGGCCGCGCGCCAAGCGGTCAACCACTGGATCCGCACCGGCGGGGAGTACGACGGCGTGATCGACTTCGATCGCGCCGTCCGCGACCCGAACCAGCCCGACCGCCTGCTGCCGGCCTACGACAGCGGCGACCACCTCCACCCGAACGACGCGGGAATGGCGGCGATGGCCGCGGCCGTGCCGCTGCGCCTGTTCCGCTGACGACCGACGGACGCGGGGTCGCCCTGGAGGGGGCGGCCCCGCGTCCTCGTCCGCGCCGGTCGGCGGGTTCCGGGACGCGGCCGGCGGACCGTCGCGTCAGAACGTGAAGACGGCCTGGAGCACGTGGGTCCGGCGTGCGGCGAGGTCCGCGAGCAAGGCGGGCGGGTCCTCGAACGGCACGCACGTCGTGATGAGGTGCCGGGTGACGGCGTCGTGCTCGGCGCGGAGGAGGTCGACGGTCTCGGCGGACAGCCGTTCGCGGTCCCACGCGTGGGCCGTGCCGCGCGGCACCCGGCCGATCTGCGCGCACCGCACGGTCAGGCCGTTGTGGTGGAACTCCTCGCCCAGCCGCACGTCCCGCGCGCCGTCCGGGTAGAACGCCAGGTCGACGACGGTGCCCCGGGGCCGCAGCAGGCGCAGCGCGAGGGCGAGGTCCGACGACCGGCCCCGGCACTGGAAGACGACGTCCGCGCCCCGGTCGCCCGGTCCGTGCCGCCAGCGCGTCTTCAGCTCCACGGCGAGGTCGCCCGCCTCCGGGTCGGCGGCCGTGAGGCCCAGCGCGGTCGCCGCGGCACGCCGTCGCGGCGTCGGGTCGACCACCACGACCTCCGCCGCGCCGTGGCGCCGGGCGAACAGCGCCGTGAGCAGCCCGACCACGCCGCCGCCGGTCACCGCCACCCGTCGACCGCGCACCCCGTCCGCGAGAGTCAGCACGCTCCCCGTGGACGAGCGGGTGTCGTTGTTCCCCGAGGGCCAGTTCGAGCACCTGCTCGCGCCCTACAACCGGGTGTCCGGCATCGCGCCCGCGCACCTGCACCGCGTGCTCGCCGAGCTGCGGTCGCGCGACGACATCGACCTCGTCCACGACCACGTCGAGGTGACCGGCCTCGGCACGCTCGCCGCGGCCCGCGTGCCGACGTTGCACACCCTGCACTGGGACCTGGCCAAGCACCGCCGCTTCTACGCCGCCGTGGACGCCGGGCCCCGGCTCTTCGTCAACGGCGTCTCCGCCAACCAGCTGCGCGACGCGCCGCCGTCGCTGCTCCGGCACAGCCTCGGGCACGTGCACCTGGCCACGCCGCTCGCCGACGACGCCGACACCCGCCCGCTGCCGCCGAAGGAGGAGCACGTCGTCGTGCTCGGCAGGGTCACCCGCTGCAAGGGCCAGCACGTCGCCGTGCGGGTGGCCCGCGAGGTCGGGTGGCCGCTGGTCCTCGCCGGGCCGGTCGGCCCGTTCCACCGCCGCGACGACCTCGACCGCGCCGTCGCCGCCGACCCCGGGGCGCTCGCCAACCCCGACGTCCGCTACTGGCACGAGGAGATCGCGCCGCACGTCGACGGCACGCGGGTGCGGTGGGTCGGCACGGTGCGCGGCGGCGAGCGCGAACACCTCCTGGCCACCGCCGCGGCCGCCCTGTTCCCCATCACGTGGGAGGAACCGGGCGGCACCGCCGTCACCGAAGCGCTCGCGCTGGTCTGCGCGGTGGTCGGCTTCCGCCGCGGCTGCCTGCCCGAGCTGGTCGACCACGGCCGCACGGGGCTGCTGGCCGAGCCGGACGACGAGGCCGACCTCGCCCGCCAGCTCACCGGCAGCAAGGGGATCGACCCGGCCGAGTGCGTGCGCGAGGCGGTGCGGCGGTTCCGGCCGGCCGTCATGGCCGACGCCTACCTGGGGCTGTACCGGCACGTCGCCGGCGTGGCGTGAGCGTCGTCCGTTCGGGTGGCGCTCGCGGGGCGGCCGGCGTGCCGGCGTGGTGGGGTGGACCGGGCGGCCCGCGGACCGGGGCGTCCGACGGACCGGGCCGCCCGGTGGGTGGCGACTGCCCGGGCGACGGCGAGGAGGTCGGGTGACCGCACTGGAGCTCGTGGCCTCGGGCGCGGCGGACAACCTGCTGGCGGCACGGACGCAGATGGCGCTGTCCCTGGGCTGGCACATCGTGTTCGCGTGCTTCGGCATCGCGTTCCCGGCGATCGTCGTGTTTACCGAGTGGCGCGGGCACCGCCGGGACGACCCGGTGCTCACCGAGCTCGCGCACACGTGGGCCAAGGCGATGGGCGTGCTGTTCGCCGCGGGGGCCGTGTCGGGCACGCTGCTGTCGTTCGAGATGGGCATCCTGTGGCCGGGCCTGATGGACCGCTTCGGCGAGGTGTTCGGCTTCCCGTTCGTGCTGGAGGGCTTCGCGTTCTTCGTGGAGGCGATCTTCGTCGGCGTGTACCTGTTCGGGTGGAGCCGGTTGTCGCCGCGGGCGCACATGCTCAGCGCGGCGCCCATGATCCTCGCGGGCATCGCCGGGGCGTTCTTCGTCGTCTCCGCCAACGCGTGGATGAACAACCCGACCGGGTTCCGGCTCGACGCGAACGGCGAGGTCGTCGACGCGCGGCCGGTGGCGGCGATGTTCGGCCCGTCCACGTGGCCGCAGTTCGTGCACATGTGGTTGGCGGCGTTCATGGTGACGGGGTTCCTCGTCGCCTCGGTGTACGCGGTGGGCATGCTGCGCGGCCGCCGTGACCGCTACCACCGGTTGGGGCTGCTCATCCCGCTGACGGTGGCGGCGGTGATCACGCCCGTGCAGATCGGCGTCGGCGACTGGATCGCCAACGCGGTCGCCGACAACCAGCCCGCCAAGCTGGCCGCGATGGAGGCCCAGTACGAGACCACGGCGGGCGCGGGGCTGTCGCTGGGCGGGATCTACCGCGACGACCGGCTGCACTACGCGCTGGAGGTCCCGTACGCCTTGTCGCTGCTCATCCACCACGACCCGCACGGGGTGGTGCCGGGGCTGGAGGAGGTGCCGGTCGACGAACGACCGCCGGTCAACGTCGTGCACCTGGCGTACAACGCGATGGTCGGTCTCGGCACGGGGTTGCTGCTGCTCGCCGGGTGGTTCGGGTTCGTGTGGTGGCGGCGTCGGCGGCTGCCCGTGACGGCGTGGTTCCCGCGTGCCGTGGCGGTGTCCGGCCTGGCGGCCGTCGTGGCGATGGAAGCCGGGTGGATCACCACCGAGGTCGGCCGGCAGCCGTGGATCGTGTACGGGGTGCTGCGCACGGCCGACGCGGTGAGCCCCGCGCCGGGCCTCGGGTACGGGCTCGTCGCCGTCGTCGCGGTGTACTCGGTGCTGACGGTGTTCACCGCGGTCGTGCTCCGCCGCCTGGCCCGCGGCCACGACACCCTCGCGCCGCAGGAGCAGTCGCCCCACCGCCAGTCGCCCGAGCACGAGTCGCCCGGACTCCACCTGCCCGAGCACGAGTCGCCCGGACTCGAGCCGCCCGAGCACCAGTCGCCCGAACGCCAGCCGCCCCCGGAGCAGTCATCGCCAGGGGAATCGCGTCGAGGGGAGCCGTCGTGACGCTGGCGGAGGTGGTGCTCGGCGCGGCGTTCGCGGGGCTGCTCGCCTACGCGCTGTTCGGCGGCGCGGACTTCGGCGGCGGTGTGTGGGACCTGCTGGCCGGAGGCACCCGGCGCGGCCTGCGCACCAGGGCGTTGATCGAACGCTCGATCGGCCCGGTGTGGGAGGCCAACCACGTCTGGCTGATCTTCGTGCTGGTGGTGCTGTGGACCGGGTTCTCCGGCGCGTTCGCCGCCGCCGTCACCACGCTCTACATACCGCTCACGCTGGCCGCGTTCGGGATGATCGCCCGGGGCGCCGCGTTCGCGTACCGCAAGAGCGTCAGCACGGTGGGGATGCGCCGGTTCTTCGGTGCGGCGTTCGCGCTGTCGTCGCTGTTCACGCCGTTCTTCTTCGGCGCGGTGGTCGGCGGGGTGGCGTCCGGGCGGGTGCCGCCGGGCATCGCGGCCGGCGACGTCGTGACGAGCTGGGTCAACCCGACGTCGCTGCTCGGCGGGACGCTCGCCGTGCTCGTCTGCGCCTACCTGGCGGCCGTGTTCCTGTGCGCCGACGCCCGGCGCGAGGGGGAGACCGACCTGGCCGAGGCGTTCCGCCTGCGCGCGTTCGTCACGGCGGCGGTGACGGGCGCGGTGGGCCTGGCGGGCATCGCCGTGCTGCGGGCCGACGCGCCCCTGCTCTACGCGGGCCTCACCGGGCGCGGGCTGCCGGTGGTCGTGCTGTCGGTCGTCGCCGGGCTGGCCGCGATCGCGTTGCTGCTGACCCGCCGGTACGCCCTGGCACGCGTCGCGTCCGCCTCGGCGGTCGTGACGATCCTGGTCGGCTGGGCGGTCGCGCAGTACCCGTACGTCCTGCTGCCCGGCCTGACCGTCGAGGAGGCTGCGCGCGGCCGGCCCACCCTCGTGGCCCTGCTGTTCGCGCTGGGCCTCGGGGCGCTGGTGATCGTCCCGGCCCTCGTCTACCTCTACACGCTGTTCCAACGCCCGCCGCTCGCCGACCGGGCGCCACCCCGCGGCGGCTGACGGGCGGCGACCGCCACCGCCGCCGCGCGGGACGTCACGGCATCAGGGTCGTCAGGACGGCGACGTCCGACTCGTCGTCGGGCACGTACTTCGTCGGCGGCCGGACGGCGCGGGTGCGGCTGCTGGTGGGACCGGAGAGCCCGCCCACCACCAGCGTCGGCTACGCGAACTCGGGTTCCGACCTCAACTCGTACATGGGCGGCATCGTGCGGCCCGGCGAGTACTGGATGGCCGCGACCCACCGCCCGGGCCTGAAGGCCGGGTTCGAGTGCGTCTTCACGCCCCTGTTCTGACACCGCGTGTCCGGGCCGCGCGACACCGCCGCAATAATGCGCACATCGACTGATCGGGGCTAGGCCGTTCGAGTGGGAAATTCGATCACCGCCCGGTAGGGACACGCTTCACTCCTTCGTGGGTGCCAGGCGATGGGGTAAGACTTCGCTCCGTGACCGCCGACGTTCCCGCCGAGCTGCGCAAGTGGCTGATGTCGCTCAACGACCCGGACTTCAGCGTCCTGCTGACGGTGTGCGACCCGCTCCGCCACGCCGCGCAGATGCCGCCGCCCAGCAAGGACGCCAGGCCGCCCGTCCGGCGCGAACTGCGTGCCGCGCGGGCCCAGGCGGCCAAGATGCCGTCGCACCAGCTGTCGCGGCTGGCGCTCGGCGGGTTGTCGATCGCCACCAGGGTGCTGACCGCGCACTGCGGGTTCGAGCCGAGGACCGTGCACAGCCCCGACCTGGACGAGCTGCGGCGGATGCTCGTCGCGCTCGGCAACCCGCTGGGCCGGTTGGTGCTGTTCGGGCTGTTGCAGGAGGACGTGCCGGCGACGGACCTGGCGACGGAGCACCGCGCCGACCTCGAAGTGGCGGTGCAGGCGGCGGGGCGGTCGCCCGTCACGGCGTTCATCGAGGCCTTCGACCACCTCCGGCAGCCGTTGGAGGCCGACCCGTCCGCCATGCCGGAGGCCGGGGACCACCAAGACGCGTTCGACGCGGTGGTGGCCCAGGTCGACCGGTTCGAGACGGACCTCGCCACGGTGCGTGACCGTGCCGCCGGTGTGGCCGCGTTGCTCCGCGGCGCGGCCGACGACGTCGAGCGCGGTGGCGAACCGGCCGACGTCGCCGACCGGCTCGCCGAGTACCGCGAGGAGCGTCGAGCGTTCCTCGACTCCCTCACCGGGTTGACCGGCCAGGAGTACGCCGACTTCGGCCACGTCGACGCGGACCTGGTCACCTTCCGCGCCGAGGTGCTGCGGCAGAAGGAGGAGGCCGCCCGGCGTGCCGCGGAGCAGCAGGCCAACGCCGCGCACGTCGCGCGGTTGCGGCAACAGCTGGTCGAGCTGGAAGCCCTCGCGGAGACCGTGCCCGACAGCGCCCGCGAGTCGGTGCGGAGCGCGGCGCAGGCCGTGCGGGACGAGATCGCCGAACGCCTGGCGGCCGCCGCCGACGCGTCGTTGGCGGAACTCGGCTTGCCCGAAAAGCCGGCGACTACAGGAAAGGCAGCGACCACCGACGATCCCGCCCCCGCGGCACGTGCGGCGGAACCCGAGGACGCGACCGCAGCGGGCCGACCGACCGAGACCGACCGGAACCCGTCACCCGCCGAGGAGTCCGACTCGGCGTCGGACGCGGGCGCGCCGCCGGAGGTCGGACCGGACGAGCAGCCCGGCCCGGACGAGCAGCCCGCGGCAGACCGGCACGCCGGACCGGATGGGGCCGGAGCGGACGAACAGGCCGCAGCGGACCGGGACGCACCACCCGAGCCGGAGACCGGGCCGGCCGAGGGCGCGGCCCCGGAGCAGGACGCCGAGCCGGAGGGCACCGAGGACACCCCGACACCGCCGCCACCCACCCCGCCGACGCCGACCCCCTCGACCCCGCCGACGGCGACCACCTCGGCGACCGCGACCACCTCGGCGACCGAAACCACCACCCCGACCGAAACCACCCCGACCGAAACCACCGCGTCGGCCGCAACGACCGGGCCCGACCGTGACGAGCTGGCCATCGGCTTCCCCTGGGAGGAGGGCAACCCGCCGCTCGCCGTCGAACTGGCGCGCGACGGCAGGCTGGTCGAGGCCTACTGGGTGACCGCGATGTCCGGCGAGCCCAACCAGCGCATCGCCGTCCTGCGGTTCGCCGCCGCCGCGTACGCGATCAACAACAACGCCGACGCCACCGCCGTCCTGGCCGGGCTCGAACTGGACGCGCAGGAACTCGCCGGCGACCCCGACGCCGCCGCCCTCGCCACCACCGCCGCGCTGCGGGCCGCGCTGATCGCGGGCTGGGGGCACCCGATGCTCACCCAGCTGCGGCCGGAGCTGGTGCTCCCGACCCACTGGGCGGCGCTGATCGACACGACGATCGACGCCGTCCGGCGCGGTTTCCGGCCGGACGACGGCCTGGGCGGCCCGCTGCTGGAGAACGACGCGCAGGAGGCGCGCACCGAGCTGGGACGGCGTGCCCGGAACCTGGCCGAGGAGCTGCCCCGCCGCAAGAACAGCTACCAGCGCGCCACCCGCGTGCTGCAACGGCTGATGCACACCGGCGAGCCGCTGGCCACCGCCTTGGACGCCGTCGCGAAGTGGGCCGACGGCACGGGTGACAGCCAGGCCGTCGCCGCCGCGCTGGCGGAGGTGAACGCGCCCGGCGCGATCGACGCCATGATCGAGTCCGCCGACGCCGCCATGCGCACCCCGAAGCAGGCCCGTGAGCCGATCGTGGCGATCGCCCTCCGCACGCTGGTCCGCGCGATCGAGGAGGTGCGCACGATCCTGCGCGAGGCCGACGCGGTGAGCCGGCGGCTGACCGTCACCCAGTCGGAGGACCAGGCCGTGGCCGCACGGCTGGCCAAGGCGCTCGCGGACGTCGAGTCGGCAGAACCGCCGCCGGGCATGACCGGTGTGGCGATGGAGCTGTTCCGCCGCTGGTTGCAGCGCCCCACCGAGACCGTCCGCGCCGGGTACGCCGCCGTGGGCGGGGGTGAGGCGTCCTTCAGCCTGGCCGAGCCGAGCCCGGACGTCCTGCTGGTCCTGCCGGACCTGCCCCGCGACGCCGACGGCCGCCCCAACCCCGAGGACCTGCGGACGTCGGTGGTGCTGGCCGGGCTTACCCGCACGCCCGACCTGGAACGGGCCGTGGCCGTCTACTGCGAACGCGGCGACCTGCGCCGGGCCCGGCGGGTGGTCGAACTCGCGGCGGACGGCTTCTGGGACGTCGACCAGCCGGTGGGCCCGCTGCGCCAGGTCGTGGAGGACGCCACGCGCTCGTGGACGAAG
Organism: Saccharothrix hoggarensis; assembly: GCF_042678885.1. Lineage (GTDB taxonomy): Bacteria > Actinomycetota > Actinomycetes > Mycobacteriales > Pseudonocardiaceae > Actinosynnema > Actinosynnema hoggarensis. Next base: position 10,204 of record NZ_JBHTLK010000100.1, on the reverse strand, counting down.
CTCCACCGGTCCGCCCTCAACCAGGCCCGCGACCTGTTCGCGCGCATCCGCACCCAGAACCTCCTCGACCCCGAGGACGAGACGGCGGTGGCCGGCCGGCTGGAAGCCCTGACCGCCGTGGACGACGGCGCGTTCGACGAGGCGTCGGCGAAGCTGGCGGAGCTGGCGAAGGAGCTGGAGGCCAAGCACCGCTCGCGGGTCGCCGACCTCCGCACGGAGATCGAGACGTTGAGCGTCCCGGCCGCCGACCACGACCGGATCGTCGCGCTGCTGGACGACGGCGACACGGTGACCGCCGCCGAGTTCATCGCGTTCATCCGCGCCGGCAAACCGCTGCCCGAGCACGCGAAGGAGGCCGCCGAGGACGTCCGCAGCTTCGCCGAGACGGTCGCCCAGGGCAACGACGCCATGCGGGACAGCGCGCTCGGCTGGGCCGAGCTGGCGGCGAACGGCGCGACCCTCACCGCCCTCGCCAACACCGGCGTGCAGGCGTGGGACTCGCTGCGCAACCACGACGGCCTGGGCGGCGACCGGTGGGCGAACGCCGTCCGCGACATCCTGCGCACGCTCGGCCTGCAGGCCGCGAACCGGCCCCAGGAGATCAACCGGGGCGCACGGCGGGGTTTCCGCAAGTTCCGGGTGCAGGGCACGCCGTCGGACGGCTCGTACATCTCGACCCTCGGGTCGGCCGCGAGCAACTACACCGTGACGGTCGTCGTCGAGGAGCACCGGGGCCGCCGGTCCGTGCTCGACGTGCTCGGCACCGAGGACGCCGGGCGCGCGAACGTCGTGCTGTACCTGCACACCATGGACCTGCCGGCACGTCGCCAGCTGGCCGCGGAGGCGACGCGCAGCCCCGTGCAGGCGCTCGTCATCGACCCCGCGGTGATCGGCTGGGTGGCGGCGAACGCGCCTGGCTCGTGGCGCGCCACCCAGCGCATCACCCTGCCGTGGACCGCGTTGAACCCGTACACGCCGTTCGTCGCGGGCCTGGTGCCGCCGGAGGTGTTCGTCGGCCGGGTCCGCGAGATGGCCGAGGTGATCGACCCGAACGGCGGGCTGTTCATCTACGGCGGCCGGCAGCTCGGCAAGTCGGCGCTGCTGCGCCGCGTCGAGGCCACGTTCAACGACGGCGAGTACCGGTTCGCGGTCTACCTCGACCTGAAGGGCCGGGGCATCGGCGAGGCCGAGCCGGCGAGCCGCATCTGGCGGGAACTGGTGCTGGAGCTGAAGAAGTCGGGCGTGCTGTCCGACCGGGTCTCCCAGGACGCGCCGCCCGACGTCGTCGTGAACCAGGTGCGGACGTGGCTCGACCAGCACACCGGCCGCCGGCTGCTGCTGCTCGCCGACGAGGCCGACGCGTTCCTCACCGCGGACTCGCGCGGCACGCCCACGGCGGGCGGTGTCGCGCACTTCCCGAACGTGTTGCGGCTCAAGGAGCTGATGGAGTCGACGGACCGGCGGTTCAAGGTCGTGTTCGCCGGTCTGCACCAGGTGCAGCGCTTCGGGCACCTGTCCAACGTGCCGCTGGTGCACGGCGGGCCGGACATCCTGGTCGGCCCGCTGGACCAGGTCGACGCGCGGCGGCTCGTCGTGGCGCCGCTGGCGGCCCTCGGCTACCGCTTCGAGCGGCCCGAGCTGGTGTGGCGGCTGCTGTCCGCGACCAACTACCAGGCCAGCCTCATCCAGATCTTCTGCGAGGAGCTGGTGCGGACGCTGCACAACCGCGTGTCGCACCACCAGACGTTGCCGGTGCCGATCCGGGAGAGCGACGTCGAAGCGGTGGCGGGCAGCGACCGCGTCCGGGCCCGCATCGCCGAGCGCCTGCGGATCACGATCAACCTCGAGGACCGGTACCGCGTGCTCACGCTGGTGATCGCGCTGCTGAGCCTGAAGGACATGTTCAGCACCGACTACGGCCCCGAGCAGCTGCTCCAGGAGGCGCGCAAGCACTGGCCCGCCGGGTTCGAGGACCTGACCGCGTCGGGCGTCAGCATCTACCTGGACGAGATGGTGGGCCTGGGCCTGCTCATCCGGCTGTCCGGGCAGAGCCGGTACGCCGTGCGCAGCCCGAACGTCGTCAACATGCTGGGCACCAAGGCGAGCCTGGAGCTGGAGCTCCGGGAGACGGACTTCGACCTGCCCTACGAGTACAACCCGCGCGACGCGCGCCGGCTCCTGGTCAACGTGCAGGGCGTGCAGCGGCGCAGCCCGCTCACCGACGGCCAGCTGTACGACCTCACCGCGGACGGCGCGGTCTCGGTCGTCACGGGCACCGACGCGCTCGGCGTGGACCGCGTGCCGGACGCGGTGAAGGACTACGCGGAGATGCGCGGCAGCCGGGTCGAGGTGCACACGTCGGTGGGGGACATCGCGAAGGCGGTCACGGCGGCCGCGCGGCGCAAGCGGCCCACGGTGATGGTGGCGGACCTGCGCGAGCGGACGGTGCCCGAGATCGTCCAGATGCGGGACCGGCTGACCAAGGACCGGCTGGCCTCGGTCCTGCTGATCCAGCCCGCCGTCGCGCGGGACGTCGTGCGCGAGCTGGGTCCGGAGAAGGGCGCCGAGCTGGTCCGCCCGGCCCGGTGGACGGCGAGCAGCCTGCGCAGCTGGCCGGAGTGCCCGTTCGACGTGCTGCACTCGCGCGTGCGGCTGATCGAGGCGACCGGCGGGTGGACGGAGCTGGTGGAGGACGTCATCGGCATGGTGGTCATGCGCGGCGCCACCCAGGCGCAGGCGCTGGACCGGGTCGTGCAGTGGTCGAAGGACCTGGCGTGGGCGCGGAGGTTCCTGGCCCAGGCGGGCGTCGGCCAGGCGTTGGTGGGCAAGATCGGGCCGTGGGTGGACTACGTCGACCCCGGCGAGCCGATCGACACCGTCGACGTGGCCGCGATCCTCGAACTCGACCTGCCGGGCGCCATCGACCTGCTGGACGAGCTGGTGAACCTGGGCGTGCTGGACGAGAGCCCGGACGGGGTCATGCTGGACCGGGTCGTGCACCGCTGCATCACCACGGTCCGCGGGCAGTCGTGAAGAGCGGTCGCTGGGAGCTGGGGTCGCTGCCCGGTCCGCGCGGGCACGTGGAGGCGTTGGCGGAGGACCTGAACGCCGGGTTGAGCTGCGTCTGGCTGTTCCCCGACGACCTGGTGGACCGCGGCGCGGCCGACGACCTGGTCGAGCTGGTCGGCTCGCACGTCGAGACCGTCCGCGTGCCCCAGCCGGAGGTGCGGCGGACCAGCGGGCAGCGGGGGAGCGCCCGGCCTTCGGCCCCGGCGGACGACTCGCTGCCGTCGTGGGCGAGGGGCGGGCTGGGCGTGTTCGACTGGGACGAGTCGTTCCACACCGTCGACGTGCCGACGCTGGAGAGCACGTCGACGGTGGCCGAACGCCTGCTGATGGTGTCCGACGCCGTGCCCGCCGACGGTGAGGACCCGCTGGCCGTGCTGGCGTCGTCGGACTGGCTGCGGCGGAAGGTGGTCGTCGTGCGGGCGTGGGACGAGAACGACCCCGACGACGTCGCGTCGGTGCTCACCAGGGTGACCGCGCACGCGAAGGCGCACGGCGTGCCGCCGGAGGAGCGGACCAGGGTGCTCGTCGCGGCCACGCTCGGCGGCCTGCCCGTCCGGCTGCTCGACCAGGTCGACCCGGTCACCACCAGGGTGCACTGGTGGTGGAGCGTGTGCGGCCGGCTCGACACGGCGGTCGTCACCACCGCCGCCCGACCCCGCAACGCCCGCCGGGGCACCGTGACGCGGGTCGACGTGCGGGAGCTCGTGGCCGCCGAGGTGGTCGTGGAGGTGGCTGGCCCGGACCTGCTGCTCGCGGAGGGGCTGGCGTCGTCGTGGGACGGCCGCATGGCGACGTTGCGCGAGCAGATCACCGCGTTCACGCACGAGGAGGAAGACCTCGTGCCCCGCGCCCTCCGACGATCGCGCGGGAGCGGTGAGCGGCCCGGCGAGGAACTGCGGCCCGCGTGGAACGCCGGGTTCGCCGACGTCTGGGACGGGCAGCTGCGGATCAGCCCGGCCGTGCGCGGGGTGATCGGCACGGCCGTCGACCTCGACAACCTGGTGTGGCGCGGGCAGAACCGGGCGCTGATGCCGCTCGTCGACGGGTGGCGGGCCAGGCTGGAGGAGAAGGTCCGCGCCAGGGCGAGTTCCGCCGTGCTGGCCGAGATGGGCCGGGACGCCCGCGGCGGCCCGGCCGGGTCCGAGCGGCCCGGGCGCGCGACGTTGGAGCTGGGCGTGATGGCGTGGGCGGTGTCGACGTCACGCATCCGGCTGCCGCAGGCGGACCGCGACCTCCTGTTCTGCCTGCGCGACGCCCGCAACGCCCTGTCCCACCTGAGACCGCTGGACGACCAGGAGCTGGACCGGCTGGCCCGCGCGATCCCCGACGAGTCGTGGTGACGGCCGCCGCGCGGCGGGTCCGGCGGTCACCGGGCGCGACCGGTCCGGTCACCGGCCCTATCATTCCGCGGATGACCGCCTACGACGATCTTGACGCGTTCGAGCACCTGGACACCTCGGCGCTGCCGCCGCGGCAGCAGCGCATCCTCGCCGCGATCCGCGACTGGGTGATGAGGCACGGGTACTCGCCGAGCACGCGCGAGATCGGCGACGCGGTCGGCCTGCGCTCCTCGTCGTCGGTGTCGAAGCACCTGGCGAGCCTGGAGGAGAAGGGTTTCCTGCGGCGCGGCGGCTCGATGTCGCGGCCGATCGACGTGCGCCTGTTCCTCCGGGAGCCGTCGGCGCACGGGTCCGGCGACGACTCGGTGTCCGTCCCGGTGGTCGGCCACATCGCCGCGGGCAGCCCCATCGCGGCCGACGAGCACGTGGACGACGTGCTCACGCTGCCCCGCGGGCTCACCGGGCGCGGCACCGTGTTCGGCCTGCGCGTGCGCGGCGACTCGATGGTGGACGCCGCGATCTGCGACGGCGACATCGTCGTGGTGCGGCAGCAGCCCGAGGCGCACTCCGGCCAGATCGTCGCCGCGATGATCGACGGCGAGGCCACCGTCAAGGTGTACCGCCGCCGCAACGGCCACGTGTACCTCGAACCCCGCAACCCGGCCTACGACGTGATCGACGGCGACCGGGCCGTGGTGCTCGGCACGGTCGTCTCGGTGCTGCGCAGCGTCTGACGCGGAGGCGGGCGGCACGGCCGTTCGGCCGGAGTCGCGGCGGGTCGGCGGAGAGATCCTGTCCACTCCCGTTCAGCCCGGTGTCCATAGACGTCTCTTGACGCTCTACCGAATGGAATGACCCAGTTCAGAGGCGCTTTTCCGGCTCACCATCTATGTGTGGTCCGGGTCACATGCGTTGATCCTATGATGACTCGGTGCGGGGCCGATTCACGTCGGCCGGCGCACCCTGGCCCTTCTGCCGGTAGCGGTTGAGCGCGGGGTTTCGGCGGTTCCCGCTGGAGACGGGTTCCGCCACCAACGTCGAGCCCCGGACGGCGCGTTGTCGTCCGGGGCTTTCGTTCGCGTGGACACGCGCTGTCCGGATGGACACGCATCGTGATCTCGCCTCTGGTCACCACTCGCGCGTTGTGGTCAAATCCGGCTTGTCACCCGATTGGATGTCCACGATCCGGCGGTCTCCAGCCGTCCGAGTGGCATCCGCAGGCCGAGAGCTCAACCGCTACCGAAAGAAAACCGCCGTGTTCCCGCGCATTCGCGGGAACACCGAGTGGTCTCCACAGAAGGGCTTCGCGTGCACCCCCGCGATCGCAACCAACCGGGCGGCCGGTTCGCCTGGGCCGACGTCCCGGTGCTCGGCCTGGCGTTCGCCGCCGCCTGGTACCTGACCCGCTACGAGCACTACTCGGTGCCCGCCGCCGTCGCCACCTCCGCCGCCGCGCTCGGGCTGTTCACCGTGGCGCTGTCCGCGCCGAGGTGCGCCCGCCGCGTCGCCGCGCTGCTGGTCGCGCTCGGCGGCGCGCCGGCCTCCGCGCCGCTGGACCCCACGAGCGCGGTGAGCGTGAGTGAGCCGGTGGGGCGGCGGTAGTGGCCACGGGGAAGTACCTGACCGTGCAGCGGTCCCTGCTCCGGGCCGAGTCCTCGACGGAGTTCCGCTCGATGCTCAACCGCATCCGCCGGGAGGCGGGGTTCAGCTGCGGCCAGATCGCGGTCAAGGCGGGCATCCCGCGCAGCCAGGCGTACGCCCTGGTCGACGCCAAGCGCACGGCGTTGCCGAACAAGCCGGACCAGGTCGTCGCCTTCCTCCGGGCGTGCAACCTCTCGCCGATGCACACGGACATCGTCATGGACCGCCTGCGCGAGCTGAAGCAGCGCCAGTCCGCCGCCGGCCCGTCCGCGCCGAGCCGGTCGAAGGCCGGGGACCCGACCGGGGAGGCGCGGGTCGCGGCGCTGGAACCACCGGCCGAACCGCCGCCGGCGCGCGTGGACGACGAGCGGGACATCGTCGTCAACATGGGCAAGCTGACGCCCATGCGGCGCACCAACAACACCGCCCTGGTGCACCTCGTGCACTACGTGCTGGCGAGCGACGAGCGCACCAGGCGGGCGAACCGGCTCCTGCTGAGCCTCGGGTTCGTCCTGTTCCTGGTGCTGGCGGCGCTCGGGGGAGTGCTGGTGCTGGTGCCCGGCAGCTTCCGGGCGTGGGTGGTCGGCGGGGTGGGCGGCTCGATCGCGCTCGGCACGCTGATCCTGATGAGGACGGTGCTGCGCAGCTACCAGTGACGTGGACGCGCGGCGGACGGCCGTCCCGGAGGACGACCGCCGGCCGCTCCCGTCGCTCAGGAGGTGATGTGGAGGGTCTGGTCGAAGGCGCCCGACCCGGCCTGCTTCTCGCCCAGCAGCTTGTAGGCGCCGGTGAGCGTGGCGGTGCTCGGGCACGTCGAGCTGCCGCTGGTCAGCCGCAGGCTCGCGCCGGACAGCGACGCCTGCGCGTCCGCGACCGACGTGACCGGGCGGTTGGCGTTGTCCTTGTTGTAGACGCTGCCCGTGACGCTGTTGTTCGCGCCCGCGCCGACGAAGTAGCAGGTGATCCGGATGCCCATCCAGTTGGAGGAGTCCACCTTCGCCGAGACGTTGTTCAGCGTGATGGTGCCGTCACGGCCGCCCGCCTGCGGCGCGTAGGTGACGTTGCCGCCGCTCCACGGCAGGGTGGCCGGCGTGATGGTGGTCCGGCCGCCCTGGTCGTTGGGGCACGACCCGTTGGTCGCGCTGGAGTCGCTGAAGGAGGCGGCGGAGAGGCTCGCGGCGGTGCCGTCCGACCTCACCGACCCCGTCATGGTGGAGCGGTTGCACGTGGCGTTGCCCGCGGAACTGGCGAACCGCACGGTGGACGAGATCAGGGTTCCCTTGATGTTGCCCGAGTAGGCCGCGCCCGTCGCGGAATCGCTCCGGATCGTCGTGCCGGCGGCTCCCGCCGTCGGTGCGATCAGGGTGAACGAGGCGAGCAGGGAAAGACCGGTCAGCCCGATGGTGGCAATCCTCTTCACGAACATCTCCTTTCCTCATCCCCGTAGGGGTGCAGGGGCTCATATAGAAACAGTCGTGTTTCTAAATTGTCAAGGAAAGTCGGGGATGATTACCGAGGGCATGGCGGAATCATTCGTCGACGGGGCCGTTCGGTCAACCGGTTGGGCCGAACCGGTGGCCGCGCGAAGCGAGTGGTCGCACGGAGTAGGCGGGTTTCCGCCAATGGCTAGGAAACGGACTTCGGGAGCGACTTCGCCCGTTCGTCGGCGGCCCGCTGGTGCCCCAGGAACGGCACGAGCACGTTGTAGAGCAGGTCCGGCAGCAGGTCGGGCAGGCGGTCCGCCTCGCCGCGCGACACCCGGTTGTAGATCACCTGGAGCACCGCGCCGACGATCGTCTCGGCGGTCAGCTGCGGCCCGATCGGTGTCTCCGGGAGCCCCTGGGACGCGTGGACGATCCGGTCGGTCAACGCGCTGAGCACCTCGCGGCGCCGTTGCAGCGCCTCCGGCCCGGCGGACAGCACCTCGACGATCACCATGCGCGTGACGGCGGGGTCCTCGGCCAGCACCCGCAGGCAGACCTCCAGCGCGGCGCGCGTCGCCTCAACGAAGTCGTCGTGCCCGCTGTAGGCGCGGACCACGGCGGCGGTGATGCGCCCGACGGCGCTGTCGAACGCGGCCAGGAACGCGTCTTCCTTGCTGGAGTGGTGCTCGTAGAACGTGCGGCGCGAGACGCCCGCGAGCTTGATGATCGAGTCGACCGAGGTGTTGGCGTAGCCGTGCTCACTCACCGCGCCCGCCAGCGCCGCCAGGATGCGGTCGCGCTGGTTGCCCGCCACGAAGTCGCTGCTGAGGCCGTGCCTTCCGGGCGGTAGCTGGTGCGGTTTCCGTGACTTGCTGCCCACGTTCCTCGTTGACTGGTCGTGATCGGCTCAGGCTGGACCGCCTGATGCTAGTGGACCTTCTACCTGGTGTGTGCCGAATGCGGGAAGTGGTGCGCGACGACGCGGTCGCGGTGTTCATCCGGGCGGTGGACGACCTCCACCGCCGCTTCGACCGGGCCGGCCACGGTCGCGGCGGGTGCGAAGAGCGCTTCGCCGCCGTGGTCGCCTCGGTCGTCGCCTGGCTGGCCGACCACCCGGACCAGGCCCGGCTGTACTGGTGCGACTGGGGGACGACCGCCGACCCGGACCTGCGCGGGGCGGTGCTGCGCGCCCGGCGTCGCCTGACCGACTTCGCGCTGCGGCACCTCGGCCCCGACCCCCTCACCACCCGCCACGAGGTGAACATCGAGTACCTGGTGGGGCTCGTCCGCCAGGTCGTGGACGAGGAGTTGCAGAAGCCCGCCGTCGACCTCGGCCGCCTGGCCGAACGCCTCGCCCGCCTCGGGCCCCTGCTGAGCGCCCACGACGACTGACCGCGCCGACGGCGACCTAGTCGAGTGGGTCGCGCAGGGTCAGGACGACCCGCAGCACGTGTTCGACGGCGGACGGGAACACCGCGCCCCGCAGCTCTCCGCGCGTGGCGAGGTTGCGGGAGGCGAACTCCAGCATGCGGTCCTCGCCGAGCCTCCGGACGACGAGCGCGGCGACCTCTTCCAGGTCGAGGGCCGGGTTGTCGAGGCGGGCCAGCGCGAACTCGACGACCAGCTCTTCCTCCGTCACGCGCCTCACCTCCCGACCACCCCGAGGGTAGTCCAGGGGTCAGCCCACGGGGTCCGGCGTCGCGGTGAGCTGCCGCCACGTCGGCCCGGCGTGCTCGGGCGCGTACTCGGCGACGAGCAGGGACGGGAACGTCAGCGGCGGGGCCTTGCGCGGGTCCGCCTTCGCGTCCTCCACGATGGCGGCGGTGATCGCCTCGGTGAGGTCGAGCCGGGGCAGCCGGCGCCGCGCCGCGTGCACCAGCGAAGCGGGCAGGCGGTCGACGGAGAGCCCGAGGACGTCGGCCCCGGAACCCAGGTGCACCAGCGCGATCTCCGGTCGCTTGCGGCCCGCGATGCCGGGGCTGGTGTGCAGCGCGATCGCGTCCCAGACGACCTCGACGCGGTCCTCCGCCACGCCGTGGCCGCGCAGGAACCGGGCGGCGGCGTCGGCGCCGGCCACCTCGAACCGCTGGCCGCCCTCGCCGTCCTCGGTCAGCCCGAGGTCGTGCAGGACGCAGCCCAGGAACAGCAGCTCGTCGTCGTAGTCCTCGTCGGGCCGGAGGCCCTGGTCGTGGCCGATGCCGCGGGCGAAGAGGTAGGTCCGCACGCTGTGGTTGAACAGGTACGCCTCCTCGGACTCCTCCGCCAGCCGGTAGGCGGCGCGGGCGAGGTCCGTCCCGGGCAGGTCGAACTCCTCGTGTGGCGTGGACATGGGCCCCTCCAGCGGGTCGGGCGGTCGTCGGGTGGAACCCGGTGATCGTCTCCGGCGGCCGCACGCCGAACCAGTGTCCAGAACGCCCATCACCGCTAAGATCTCGCCATGTCCGTGGTCGCGGTGCTGGCGCTCGACGGTGTCCTGGGGTTCGAGCTGACGATCCCGTGCCTGGTCTTCGGCACGGCGCTCGCCGTGGCGGGCGACCAGCGGTACGAGGTGCGGGTCTGCACGCTCGGCGCAGCCGCCGACCCGGTCGACGCCGAGGCGGGCGGCCTCGCGTTCCGCACGCCGTGGGGGCTGGACGCGCTGGAACGCGCCGACACCGTGTTCCTCCCGGCGCGAGCCGGCTTCCGCCACGACCCGCCGTCCGCGGCGCTGGACGCCGTGCGCGCCGCCGC
>NZ_JBHTLK010000099.1:0-23901 GCF_042678885.1 Saccharothrix hoggarensis | reverse complement strand
CACGGCGGTGTTGCCGGTCGCGATCACCGGCGCCACCACGCTGATCAGCCCCAGCGCCACGGCCTCGACCCGCGCGAGTCCCCGCCGGGCCCGGACGAGGCGCGGCCGGTCGACCAGATGAGCGGTGTGCTGCGGCGGTTGCCGCTGTGGCGCGGTGCGGCGTGGCTGGACGGCGTGGTGGTCGGCGACGTCCTGGAGCTGTACTGGCGGGGCGGCCCGCGGGCCGAGTCGGTGGCCGCCATCCTGGCCGGCTCGGGGTGCGGCATCCCCGGCACGGCGGCCGTCCCGTACGGGTTCCGCAACGCGGTGCGCGGCCTGACGCTGTCGGCGGCCGACCCGCGCGCCGTGGCCACGCCGGTGGAACCGGAGTGGGCGTGGGTCGAGTGGCTCGCCGCCACCGCGCCCGGCCCGGCGCTGGACGAGCGCGCGGTCCGCCCGTCGCACGTGGGCGCGGACCTGCCGGACGTCTGGGAGCAGCGCGAGATGCGCGCCGCGCTGGCGGCCCGCGACATCGCCACCGTGTACCGGCTCCTGCGGCACCACGGCGTGCCGCGCGACCGGATCGTCGCCCTGACGGGGCAGTCCGACGAGGACGTCGGCCGCGTCCTCGCGGGTGGCAGGGTCGAGGCGTACGACACGCTGACCGACATCGCGAAGGGCCTCGGCGTGCCGTTCGGGTACATGGGCCTCGCCCACGACGAGCAGCCGCCGGCGGACACCGCGTGCTACTGCGCGAACCTCGACGAGCGCGCGAAGCGGGACCGGTTCCTGGCGCACGCCGCGCTGCTGACCGTCGGCACGGCCACCACCACGTGGGGCTGCCCGGCCGCCGCGTGCCGCTCCGCCCGTCCCGCATAGCGCTTGCCGCGCCGCGAGGTCGGCTGTGATCATGGCGGCATGTCCGAGAGAAAGGGCGTGTCCGCCCCGACGCGATGAGCGTCCGCCGACGGCGCACCGGCCGTCTCCCCGCCCGCCGCTGTCGGCAGGTCCCCGACGTCCTCGCCGAGTGGTCGTCCCGCCCCGGCGCGTCGCCCTCGTCCCCGGCTGAACGCCGGGTGGCCGGCCCGCGCGGGACCGGCCACCCGGAACTGTGATCAACCCGAACCGGTCACTTGCCGTCCGGGACCTTGCCCTTGCTCGACTTGATCGTCACGACCTCGCGCGACGTCGCGCCGGGCGCGGTGGACAGCGCCGTGCCCGAGTTCGACGTGTACGCCGTGACCTGCCACAGGAAGTAGTTCCCGTCGCCGCCCCGGAAGAGCACCCGCTCCTCCGAGCCGCCGGTGCCGGCGAACGCGGGATCTCCGACGGCCGGGTCCTCGTTGGTGTGCCAGAGCCGCCACGTCGAGGCGCCCGGCACCGTCTGGCCGCCCCGGTACACGAATCCGTCGGAGCCGCGGACGACGGCCTCGACGATGCCGTGGGCGTTGACGATGGCGGCGGGCGAGCCGGCGAACGTCAGGGTGCCGCTGATGTTCGTCCACCCGGCGAAGGACGTGCCCTCCTTCTGCGTGTACAGCTTGTTGTCCGTGGCACGGGTGACGATCTGCACCTTGCCGTCGGCGAACACCACGGCCGCCGGCGTGCCCGCGCCGCTGATGCCGGCGGCGACCCGGCCGGGGCCGAACTCGCCGTTGACCAGCTTGCGGGCCGCGATCACGTTGGCGGTGCTGCGGTAGACGACCTCGAAGCCGTTGCCGCTGGGCACCACGGTGAAGTCGGTGCTCATGTTGTAGTCGGTGGAGCTGACGGCCTTGCGCCACGGCCTGAACCCGCGGGTGTCGTCGAACTCCTCCGCGTACCAGAGCTTGTTCTTGTCGTCGACGGCGAACGCGGTGAGCAGGTTGTTCGCCCCGCGCACCACCACCGGGCCGCTCGACATCGCGCCGTTCACGCCGGCCGGGCCGTCCCAGAAGGTGCTTCCCGTGGTCTTCTGGGTGAACGCCACGGCCTGCGCGCCCGTGTTCCTGGCCAGGATGACGAACCGGCCGTCCTGGCGCTGCGCCAACGTGGGCCGGCCGGCCGTGGTCTGGTAGCCGGACAGCCCGTTCCACTCCAGGAACTCGGAACCGGCCGACGACTGGTAGCCGTGCACCAGGGTGCCCGAGTCCGTCACCGCCGCCATCTCGAACCGCTGCGTGCCCGGGTTGAACGCCAGCTGCGGGCGCTCGTTGGACGGCGCGGGCACGGTCGGCGGCGTCACCGTCACGGGCGACACCAGCTTGCACGAGTCGACCGCGGCGCCGAACTCGGAGATGCCGGGCCAGTGCAGGACGTGCTCCTTCCACGTGCCCTCGGCGCTGTTGGCGAACGTCTTGGCCGCCGCGTCCCACCGGTACCAGTAGATGTCGCTGTTGCCGAGGCCGTAGATGACGTCCGCGCCGGGCGAGGCCAGCTGCTTGAAGCCGTTCCAGCCGCTGCCGAGGTGCGTGCCGTAGTCCAGCCAGCGGCGGTTCTTCCAGTCGTAGTGGAACCGGTAGAGGGTGCCGTCGGCGATGGCCGGGTCGCGCGCGTAGAGCACGCCGTCACCGGCGGCGAACACCTGGTCGAACCGGCCCCAGCCGGTGTCGACCACCTTCTGCGTCCACGTCTTGGCGACGTCGTCGTAGATGCTGTGCTCGAGCTCGCCGTTGATCAGCACACCGTAGAAGTGGTTGTTCGTGTCCACGGTGAGGCGGTAGCGGACGACCGCGTCGTTCCAGCCGTACCAGTTCGTGGCGATCCGCACGCTGACGCCGTTGTCGTCCCACGTGGCGCCGTTCCAGCGGAACCGGTCCACGGCCCCGTCGGCGCGCACCAGGTACGTGTACCCGTTGGGGCCGGTGATGAAGCGGGTGTTCCAGCCGGAGCCGACGCCGCTCGGACCGTTCCAATTGGACAGACCGGTTTCCGGTTCGCCGTGCGGGCGCAACCAGAGGCCGCTGTCGGTCGTCGACGCGAAGACGTTGGCCGAGGGCTTGCACTCCACGTCGGGCGCGACGGCGCCGAGCTTGCAGCCGTCCGAGGCCGGCGCGATCTCGTCCACGTCGGTCCAGGCGGCGATCCGCACCTTCCACTCGCCGGAGGCGGCGCCGGCCCACGTGTCCTGGGCCGGGAGGTAGCGGTACCACCACAGCTCGCCGCCGGGCACCATCCCGTAGATCACGTCCGCGCCGGGGGAGACGAGCTGCTTGAACCCGTTCCAGCCCCACCCGAGGTCCTTCTCCCGCTGGATCCACGTGCCGGTGCGGAAGTCGTACTGGGAGCGGTAGAGCGTGCCGGAATTGACGTTCGGGTCGCGGGTGTAGAACACGCCGTCGCCGGCCGCGAACAGCTGGTCGTACTTCGTCCAGCCGGTGGCGATCGCCTTGTGGGTGAACGCCTTGGTGGTCTCGTCGTACCGGCTCAGGACCAGCTCGCCGGTCGGGTTGATCCGGTAGATGTTGTTGTTGCTGTCGGCGGTGATCCGGTACCGGTGGGCCGGCTGGTTCCACGGGCTCCACCCGGCGCCCAGCGAGGCGGGGGTTCCGCCGTTGTCCCACGCCGTGCCGTTCCAGCGGTACCGGTGCAGGTCGCCGCCGGCCGTGATGGAGAAGACGTGGCCGTTGGCGCCGGCGAAGAACCGGGTGTCCCAGCCCCAGCCGATGCCCTGGTCGCCCGTCCACGCGTCGCTGCCCGACGCGGCGTCGTTGTGCCGGCGGAGCCGGAAGTCGGGGTTGCTCGCGATCGACGTGAACACGTTCGCCGGCGACGCGCACTGCGCCGTCTCGACCGCGCCGGCGACGTTGCCGCCGGCGGCCAGGACCGGCAGGCCGACCGCGCCCAGGACGGCGGCGAGCGAGAGTTGCACCAGGCGTCTGAACACCCGGCGCGAAGGTCTTGTCATGTGTGTGCCCCTCGATGCGGGCGCGCGGGAAGGCGACGGTGCGCCGTGCGCCCGGTGGAAGCGGCATCCCCCCTCGGGACGCCGACGTCGGGCTTTCTACCAGAGGTTTTCCCGTTCCGGGAGGGTTCCGCACGCCACTTCGAGGTGTGCGCTTCGCGACCCGACGCGGTGCGCAGCGAAAGCCTTGTGGACTCCGGCGGGCGTCCCTACTGTCGCCGACGCGCTGGTTCGCAGTGACGTTCCCGGGGGGAAGAAATCCAATGGTCGGCCGTCGTGCCGGGCGCTTTCGCGCGCCCAAGTTCCTGTTGCCGCTGCTCGGCTTGTTCCTGACGGCCACGCTGGTCGTGGGCGTCGGCGGCCCCACCTTCCCGTGGTCCCCGTGGTCCGGCGGCGACGACGACAGATCCGCGCTCGCGGAACTGCTCGACAGAGCCAGAGACCTGGCGGCGGACCAGGAGTCCGGCACCGCGGAAGGGCTGCCGGACACGGTCGAGGGCCGCGACGGCAACCAGGGCATGCCGGTGTCCGAGCAGTCCAAGTACGCCCGGCCGGCGACGCAGCAGCTCGACGACGTCGTCCGCAACGAGGCCAAGGTCGTCGACGCGCCCACGAACCCCACCGGGTTCGACGCCGACACCAGCGTCGAGGACCCGGCGCGGCGCGGCCCGAACGAGCGCACGTTCCGCAACGCCGACGGCACGCACACCACCGAGTTCAGCAACACCCCGGTCAACCACCGGCAGCCCGACGGCACCTGGGCGCCGATCGACCCCACGCTGGTGGACGACGGCGCGGGCTGGCACAACGCCGCCGACCAGGTGGACGTCCGCTTCGCGCGCTCGGCCGCCGCGGGCGACCTGGTGCGCGTCCGGCTCGACGGCGACCACGAGCTGGCGTACGGGCTGAGCGGCGCGCGCGACGTGGCGGGGCAGGCGGACGGCGCCACGGTCACCTACCCGGGCGTGGCCGACCGGACCGACCTGCGGATCGAGTCCGTGCCGGGCGGCGCGAAGGAGACGATGGTCCTCCACGACCGCGCGGCCGCCCGGTCCTGGAGCTTCCCCCTGCGGCTCAAGGGCCTCACGGCGCGGATCGTCGACGGCGCGGTCTCGCTGGTGGACGGCTCGGGCGCCGAGCGGATGCGCATCCCCACCGGCTACATGGTCGACTCCGCGCCGGTGACCGACACCTCCGGTCCGGCCACCTCCCACGACGTGCGGTACGAGCTGGCCGACAACGGGCGCACGCTGCGCGTGGTGCTCGACGCGGCGTGGCTGGACGACCCGAAGCGCGTGTACCCGGTGCTGGTCGACCCGAGCGTCTTCGAGGGTCGCGGCACGCAGAGCATGTACATCGCGGGCAGCACGCGGGTGCACAACCCGAGCGAGCTGCGCATCGGCCTGGACGGCGGCGTGTCGTACACGTCGTACGTCGCGTTCCCCGACGTGGTGTCCCGCCTGCGCAACCACAAGGTCTTCGGCGCCGCGCTCCAGGTCGTGAACTTCGACTCCACCACCTGCCAGCCGCGTCCCCTCACCGTGCACCCGGTGGCGCAGGACTGGTCCGCCGGCACGACCGGCCCGGCCCTGGGCGCCCCGATCGCGGGCGCGTCGTTCTCGCACGGCTTCATCGCGCTCGGCCAGACCCGCTCGGCCTGTCCCGCCGCGGGAGAACTCGTCGACCTCGGCATCGGCGGCCAGCAGCTCATCCAGGACTGGGTGAAGGGCGGCGTCAACCACGGCCTGGCGCTGCGGGCGGGCGACTACCGCACCAACGGCGGCTTCAAGAAGTTCACCGGCAGCAACTCGGCGAACCCGCCGAAGCTGTACGTCACGCACAGCCCGTACGACGCCCGGTACGTCATCGAGCAGCCGATCCCGAACCCGCCGGTCACGCGCGTGCAGAACGGCGTCGTGAAGATCAAGGTCACGAACACCGGCGCGTCGACGTGGACCGCGGCCTCCTACGACCTCGCGTACAAGCTGTTCGACGCGAACACGAACCACCTCCTGGCGACGGTGCGGTCGGCGGGCCTGCCGCGCGACGTCCCGCCGGGCGACACGGTCACCCTCGACGCGGTGGTCGAGAAGCGCGACCAGGGCGTGTACGTCCTCGACTTCTCCATGCGGCACAACGCCGTGATGTTCACCGACGAGCAGGTCGCGCCGGCCCGCATCACGTTGCAGATCTTCAACATCCCGCCGGTGGTGAGCGAGCAGTACCCGCCGGCGGGACACAGCGTGGAGACGTTGCGCCCGCAGCTGTGGGCCAAGGGCGAGGACCACGAGAACGACCCGCTGCACTACCGGTTCGAGGTGTGCGAGCGCGACGGCCAGGGCAACCCGGTGTCCTGCTTCGACTCGGGCCGCCAGCCGAACGTCTACTGGACCGTCCCGGACGGCAAGCTGCGCTGGGACCGCGTCTACCTGTGGCGGACGTGGCTGTGGGACGGCCAGTCCGAGAGCGAGGGCCTGCCGTTCTCGGCGCTGCTGTCGTCCGTGCCGCAGCCCGAGGTGACGTCCCGGCTGGGCAACGCCCCGTACACCGGCAACGGCCTCGGCTTCGACCCCATGGTCGGCAACTACACGACGGCGGCGGTCGACGCGACGACCGCGACGGTCGGGCCCGAGCTGAACGTCGCCCGCACGTACAACAGCCTCGACCCGCGCCGCGACCTGGCGTTCGGCACCGGCTGGTCGTCCCGCTACGACATGCGGATCGTCGCCGACGCCGACGGCTCGGGCAACGTGATCGTCACCTACCCGGACGGCCAGCAGATCCGCTTCGGCCGCAACCCCGACGGCAGCTACACCGCGCCGCCCGGCCGGTTCGCCACGCTGACGCCGATCCCGGAGGTGGAGGCGGGCGGCTGGCGGCTGGTCGACAAGGACCGCACCGTCTACTCGTTCCGCGCGGACGGCAAGCTGAAGTCCATTAAGGACAGTGCGGCCCGGCAGGTCGAGCTGGTGTACGACGTCGACAGCAGGCTGTGGAAGGCGGTCAGCCACACCAGCAAGCGCACGCTGGTCTTCCGCTGGGAGGGCAACCACGTCGTCGAGGTCAAGACCGACCCGGTCGACGGCGCACCGCTGACGTGGCTCTACCGCTACGACGCCGACCGGCTGCTGGAGGCGTGCAACCCCGACGAGCAGTGCACCCGCTACCAGTACGGCGACGGCTCGCACTACCGCAGCGTCGTGCTGGACTCGCGCCCGGACTCGTACTGGCGGCTCGGCGAGGCGGCCGGCCCGGACGCCGGCAGCCAGATCGGCGTGAAGCTGGGCAAGGACAAGGCGACGTTCGTCGGCACCGCCCCCGTCAACCACGGCAAGCCCGGCGCGCTGGACGGCAGTGACGACCGCGCGGTCGAGCTGAGCGGCAGCGCGCACGTCCGCCTGCCCGACCAGACCCTGAACAAGCACCGCGACCTGGCCGTCGAGCTGTGGTTCCGGACGTCCTCGGCCGGCCCGCTGGTCGGCTACCAGGACAAGCCGCTGACCGAGTCGCCGACCGCGGGCGCGCCGCTGCTCTACGTCGGCTCGGACGGCAAGCTCCGCGGCCAGTTCCACACCGGCACGGTCAACCCGATCACCAGCGCGGTCAGCGTCCGGGACGACAAGTGGCACCACGTGGTGCTGTCCGGCTCGTTGGCCACCCAGACGCTCTACCTCGACGGTCGGAAGGTCGGCTCGCTCGAAGGTGTGATCGACCACCCGCGCCTGGAGTACGTGCAGGTCGGCGCGGCGCACACGACCGCGGCGCACCCGTCGATCGGCACCGGGCGCACCACGATCGCGGCCCAGGTCGACGAGGTGGCCCTCTACGCCCGGCCGCTCGGCGAGGTCCAGGTCGCCGCCCACCACCGCGCCGCCGTGCGCGGTGACCAGGTCACCAAGGTGACCATGCCGAGCATGCGGGTGGCCGCGGAGGTCGCCTACGACAACGTCCACGACCGGATGCGGGAGTACGTCGACAGCGACGGCGGTCGCTGGCAGCTCGGCGTCCCCACGGTCGGCGGGTCGGAGACCAACATCATCCGCTCGGTCCGGGTGGTCGACCCGGGCGGGCGGCCGCAGTACTACGACTTCGACGGCCTCAAGGGCCGCATCCTGCGCCAGGTCACGCCGCTCGGCACCGGACCGCGGCCGGAGGACGTCGTCGGCCGCGACTGCCGGACCAACGAGGACGGCCTGGTCACGTGCAGCGGGCTCGTGGTGAGCCTGGGCGTGCGGCTGTTCGACTACGACCAGTCGGGCTTCCAGCACACGATCACCGACGAGGACGGCAACAAGGCCACCCTCGTGCACGACAGCCGCGGCAACCTGACGAGCAAGACCACGTGCCGCACGCCCGACAACTGCCAGACCACGCGCTACGCGTACCAGCCGGCGACGGCCGACCCGACCGACCCGCGCACCGACAAGCTCGTCGCCACGCGTGACGCGCGGTCGTCCGGCCCGGCCGACAACACGTACCTGACGACGTCGGAGCACACGCCGTTCGGCGAGTTGGCCAAGGAGACCAGCCCGGACGGCGGGTCGACGTTCCACACCTACACCGACGGCACGTCCGACGCCGTGGGCGGCGGCAAGGAACCCGCGCAGCTGCTCAAGGCCACCACCGACCCGCGTGGCGCGACCGTCGTCAACAAGTACCACGCCAACGGCGACCTGGCGGAGACGCTGTCGCCGTCCGGCCTGCGGACCGTGTTCACGTATGACGCGCTCGGCCGCCGGCTCACCGCGACCGAGCACTCCGACGCGCACCCGGCCGGCGTCCGCACCACGTACCGGTACGACCGGCTCGGCCGCGTCGTGGAGGTGACCTACCCGGCCGCCACGAACGCCGTCACCGGCGCCGCCCGCACCGAGCGCGAGACGACCGAGTACGACGCGGACGGCAACACCACGAAGGCGGAGGTCGTCGACCTCGCCGACCCCGGCAGCCCGCGCACCTCGACGTTCGAGTTCGACGGGTACGGCCGCATGGTCAAGGCGGTCGGCCCGGAGGGCAACGAGGCGTCGTTCGGCTACGACCACTTCGGCAACCGCACGTGGGCGGTGGACGCCAACGGCGTGAAGACCGTCTGGACCTACACCGCGCGCAACAAGGTCGCGCAGGTCCGGCTGGTCGGCTGGCACGGCAAGGCGATCACGCCCGGCGCCACCGACATCGCGCCGGCCGACCCGGAGACGCCGCTGCCCGACCTGGTGCTGGAGGCCAACCAGTACGACCACTCCGGCCGGCTGTCCGTGCAGGTCGACGCGATGGGCCGGCGCACGGCCTACTCCTACTACGGCGACGGCCTGGTCCGCGAGATCACGGCCAAGGCCGACAACCGGCCCGAGACGCTGCCCGTCGTCATCCAGCAGAACACCTACGACGCCGCCGGCAACTTGATCCGCCAGGTCGGCGCGGGCGGCAAGGTCGTCGCGCACGAGGTGGACGCCACCGGCCGCGTCGTCGCCACCACCCAGGAGCCGGACACGCTCCGCCGCCGCACCGACTACCGCTACGACCTGAGCGGCAACATCACCCAGGTCGTGCGGACCGGCTCGCACTCCGGCACCGGCACGTTCGGCGCGTCGTTCGCCGAGGTCGTCGACTTCGAGTACGACGTGGCCGGCCGCCAGGTCAAGGAGGCGCTGCGCGGCCCGACCGGCCCGGTGGTCACCCGGACCAGCTACGACCAGCGCGACCTCGTCACCAAGGTGGTGGCGCCGCTGGGCAACGTGACGGGTGGCGTCGCCGCCGACCACACCACCGAGTACCGCTACGACGAGCGCGGCCGCACCACGGCCGTCGTCCTGCCGCCGGTGCGCGTGGAGGAGAACGGGCAGGCCGCGACCGTCACCCGGCCGACCACGACGACGGGGTACAACGCGTTCGGCGAGGTCACCGAGGTCCGCAACCCGGCCGGCGGGGTCATGAGGATGGCCTACGACAAGGCCGGCCGGACCGTGCGCACCGAGTCGCCCGCCTACCAGCCGCCCGGCGCGTCCACGCCGATCACCGCGGCGGTGCTGGCCGAGTACGACCGGATGGGCCGCGTCACCAAGACGACCGACCCCGCCGGCGCGGTCATCCGCATGTACTACGACCAGCGCGGACGCGTCGTCGAGAAGCAGGACCCGAACCCGCGGAACCCGGCCGAGCCGGGCGGCAGCTGGCGCTACGGCTACACCCACGCCAACGAGCTGCTGGCCACGACCGACCCGGCGCTGGGGGAGACCCGGCGCACCTACGACCAGTTCGGCCGCCCGGTCACGCAGACCGAGATCGAGCTGCGCCCGACGCCCGCGGCGCACGAGACGAAGTTCGGCTACGACGACGCGGGCAACCTGGCCACCATCACGTCGCCGAAGGGCGAGGTCACCAGGTTCGCCTACGACAAGCTCGGCCAGCGCACCGGCGTCACCGACCCGGCCGGCGTGGTGAGCCACTTCGGGTACGACAGCTTCGGCAACCAGGTCTACTCGAAGGACGCCGAGGGCCGGGCCCGGTACGTGAAGCTCGACCAGGCGGGCAACCAGGTCGCCGAGACGGACCTCGGTCCGGCCGGCCAGGCCCTCCGCACCGTCCGGCACACGTACGACATCGCGGGCAACCGGATCACGTCCGTCGACGCCCTGGGCAAGACCACCCGGTTCGGCTTCGACGCGCTCGGTCAGCTGACCCAGCTGGTCGAGCCGGTCACGGACACCGAGTCGATCACCACGACGTTCGGCTACGACTCGTCGGGGCGGCGCACGAGGTTCACCGACGGGCGCGGCAACAGCACGTTCTACACCTACAACGCGCTGGGCAAGCCGGAGTCGGTCGTCGAGCCGGCCACCGACGCGCACCCGTCACCCGCGGACCGCACGTGGACCGCGACGTACGACGGCGTGGGCCGGCCGACCGTGATGACCGCGCCGGGAGGCGTGACCAGGACCCGCGCGTACGACGGCCTCGGCCGGCTCGTGAAGGAGACCGGCGCCGGCGCGACCGCCGCCACCGCCGACCGCGTCGTCGAGTACGACGCCGTCGGCCGCACCACCAAGGTCAGCGCGCCGGGCGGCGCGAACTCCTACGAGTACAACGCCCGCGGCCTGCTCACGTCGGCCACCGGCCCGTCCGGTGACGCCACGTTCGGCTACGACGAGCAGGGCCGCCTGACGACCCGCACCGACGCGGCGGGCACCACCGGCTTCACCTACGCGGCGGGCCGCCTCACCTCGGTGCAGGACGGCGTGACCGGCGGTTCGATCGGGTTCGGCTACACGGCGTCCGGCCGGCTGGAGACGATGGACTACGGCGCGGGCCGGGTCCGCCGGCTCGGCTACGACGACCTCGGCCGCGAGGTCTCCGACGTCACCAAGAACGCCGCCGGCGCGGCGGTGGCGTCCATCGCCTACACCTACGACCCGAACAACCGGCTCACCAAGAAGGTCGGCGCGGGCACGGCCGGCGCGGGCGAGCAGACCTACGCCTACGACCAGCTCGGCCGCACCACGTCGTGGACCGCCAACGGCGTCACCACCGAGTACGGCTGGGACGCGTCGGGCAACCGGGTCCGCAACGGCGCCAAGACCGCGACCTACGACCAGCGCAACCGGCTCCTGTCGGACGGCGACTACACCTACACGCACACCGCCCGCGGCACCGTGGAGACGCGGACCAGCTCCGGGTTGCAGGAGAAGTTCGACTTCGACGCGTTCGACCGGCTGATCACGGTCGGCTCGACGTCCTACGCCTACGACGGCCTCGACCGGCCGGTGTCCCGCGGCGCGCAGGCGTTCCGGTACTCCGGCGCGGGCATGGACGCCGTCAGCGACGGGACGGCGACGTACGGCCGCGGCGCGTCCGGCGAGCTGCTGTCGCTGGCGCAGGGCGCGGACAAGCGGCTGCTGCTGTCGGACAAGCACGGCGACGTGATCGGCGGGTTCGACCCGTCGACCGCGCTGACGTCCCTGCCCGACTCGACCGCCTACGACCCGTGGGGCAACCGGACCGCGACCTCGGGCGCGAAGCGCAACGTCGGCTTCCAGGGCGACTGGACCGACCCCGACAGCGGCCGCGTCAACATGGGCGCGCGGTGGTACGACCCGACCACGGGCACGTTCAGCAGCCGTGACTCGGTGACCCAGGGCGGTCCCGGCTCGGCGGGCTTCAACCGGTACGTCTACGGCGTCGGCTCACCCCTGAACGGCTTCGACCCGGACGGCCACGGCTGGTTCTCCGACGCCGTGAGCTGGGTCGGCGACAACCTCAGCACCGTCGGCCACACCGCGCTCGACGTCGCCGGCCTCGTGCCCGGCCTCGGCGAGATCGCGGACGGCATCAACGGCGTCTGGTACCTGGCCGAGGGCAACTACGTCGACGCGGGCCTGTCGTTCGCCGGCATGGTGCCGTTCGCCGGCTGGGGTGCGACCGCCGCGAAGTGGGGCAACCGGGGCTACGACGCGATGCGCGGCGCGGACAACGTGCCGACACCGCGCACCCCCGACGCCCCGAGCGGCCGCACGCCCGACTACTCGTCGCCGAAGAACGTCCGCGGCCCGGACGGCGTGCCGATCAAGAAGGGCAGCGGCGTGCCGCCGTCCAGCAAGGCGGTGCCCGACCCGCGGAAGCTCGCGGCGGAAGCGGCAGCCCGCCGTGCCGCCGCGGCCCGGGCCGCGCTGCAGGCGGCCATCGCCCGCACGTCCGCCGCCAAGGCGGCCGTGGCGCGGGCCGTCAAGAACAACCCGATGCCCACCATGCAGGCGGCCCTGAAGCCCAGGATCGCCAACGCCAAGAACATCGTCTCGGCCGTTCCCAACGCCCCCGCCCGCATCGTGCAGGCGACCGTGACGAACGTGCAGGACCTCAACAAGGTCTACGAGACGATCAAGACGGCGATGCTCGGCGTCGGCAAGGAAGTGATCAAGGAAGCGGCCCAGACGCAGGTCGCCGAAGTCCTGTCCACGTCGGGCATCCCGTACGCCGAGAACCTGATGGAGCTGGGCGCGCGGAAGAAGAAGGCGCCGGGCGCCAAGGGCAAGCAGGCCCGGGCCGAGACGGCCGCCGGCGCGTCCTGCCGGGTGTCGTTCGACCCGAACAGCTTCTCCGGCGACACCCCGGTCCTCATGGCCGACGGGTCGCGCAAGGCGATCGCCGACGTCGTCGTGGGCGACCAGGTCGTGGCGACCGACCCGACCACCGGTGAGACGGGCGCGCGAACCGTCACCGACACCCGCTCGCACCAGGCGGAACGCCTGCTCTACGAGATCACCGTCGAGACGGACGGGGGTTCCGGTCAGCTGACGGCGACCGACGAGCACCCGTTCTGGGTCGAGTCGCTGCAGAAGTGGGTGAACGCCGAGGACCTGGAGCCGGGCTACACCTTCGAAACCGCCGACCACCGCCCGGCCACCGTCACCACCACCCGCGCCTTCGCCCCGGACCGCGAGGTCCACAACCTCACCGTCGACGGCCTGCACACGTACCACGTGCTCGCCGGAGCCGCCGCGGTACTGACGCACAACGAGGACGACACGTGCGAGGATTCGGACCACCTCGCGTTGGGCGTGAGCGCCGGGCGCTCCAAGGGCAGTGACATCAACGTCGAGAACTTCGCCAAACAGGTCGGAGCCAGGCACCTGATGAACGCTCCGGCCGACGAGTGGCAAGGCGAGGTGCTGGCCGCGATCGAGAACGTCAAGATCGGCAAGGCCAAGATCTCGTTCATGCTCGATCGGCTCCCGGGTGGAAACGACGGTCCGGCGGCGGCGCTGAAGAGGGCGCTCGCCGACGTGCGGGTGCCGGGCGAGAAGAAGATCGGGCTGGACAAGAGCGACAGCGGGTCGTGGACCCAGTGGGAACTGGCTCGGATAGGCCAGGCCGGGATCATGGACCAGGTCGACTTCTACCGCTACAACCGCAAGCACGGGGAATGGAGACGGGTCCGATGAACACCAAGCGTCGTTCCCCGGGCGTGGCGGACGACTCCCGGCTGTTCAGCCTCGTGGAGTACGCGTTCGGGCACACCCACGTGGTGCTCCGCGGCTACCCGCCAGTCGAGGAGTACGAGGACCTGCCGTCCGGCACGCCGGTGAGGGTGCTCGACATCTCCTTCGTCAACGTGAAGCGGATCTCGTGCTGGACCGACCTCGATGCGGTGGACCTCCGGGTCGCGGACGACACCGCGTTGGAGCGACTTCGCCCGCAGTTGGGAGGACGGAACCTGTACGGCTCGGTCTTCCTGCTGGCGCCAGGGACGGTCGAGGAGTACATCGTCGCCGGCCGGGCTTACTGGGCGGAGTACGACTTGGTGTTCGGCGATCCGAGCCCGCTCACTTCCTACGATGCGCGGTACCGGGAGCAACACCCGCCGGTGGACGGAATCGTCCACTTCGCCGAGTGAACGTCGGCCTCGCCGCTCCCAAGGCGGTGAGCGGCAGTTCGAACCTGGCCCAGGTGGGCTGAGGCGATCAACGCCGTCCGCCGACCTGTCTGAACCGTCCCGGTTCGAGGAGTTGCTCCTCGAACCGGGACGGTTCGAGGCTTCCGGCCGGAGCTCCGCGGAGAGCCCGCCGGGTGACCTGCCGAACCGGCAGGCGTGCGCGACGCTGACCGCATGACACCACGCCCGTCCCCTGAGACCGCTCGCGCGATCGTGCACGCGGCCCTGGGGCGTGAGCCCGGCCCCATGACCGCCGCCGCAAGCGACTCCCACCACGTCCACGTGGGCGACGACGTCGTCGTGAAGATCGCGGACGGGCATTCGCGGCTCGATCGGGAGACCGCGCTCGCGCCCCACCTGCCGTCCGGTCTCACAGGCCCGCTGCTCGCCGTCGGGCTCCACCGGCTCGGGACGCGCGACGTCCGGTTCGCCTGCTACGCCCGCGTGCCGGGGACGGCTCCCGGCATGGGGCTGCCCGGAACGGACACCGCGACCGCCCGCCTCCTGGCGGAACAGGCCGTCCACCGGCTGGATGCGCTGCACGACTGGGCGCCCACGCGTCAAGCGCAGGAAATCCTGGCAGAGGCGATCGACCACGGCGGGTTCGTCGGCCGTGCCGCGCTGAGCGACCAGGTCGACACCCTCGCCCTCCTCGACCGGGACGGCGTCATCCCCCGCCACGTGATCGACGGTCTGGTCGCGATTGCGGAGCGTGCCCCGCTGCACGTCCGAGCCACCGTCCCGGTCCACGCGGACTGCCACTGGGGCAACTGGCTCGTCCACGGCCGAAGCGTGACGGCACTGCTGGACTTCGAGTGGGCCCGCATCGGCGACCCGGTGGACGACTGGTTCTTCCTCGTCAGGTTCAGCGGCCCGCACTTCGAGACCGTCCTGGACGTCGTCGCCCGGACCACGGCGACGTCCCCGGAAACGCTCCGCGCCGAGTGCGAGACCCGCGAAGCGGCCTACCTGGTCTCCGACCTCCGCGTCGCACTCGGCCGCCCCGGCGCGGCACTCGACCACAGCCTCCGCGACCTCGACGAACTGATCACCGGGCGTCGCTGGTGGCGCGACGCCCGGTGACGCCGTCAACCCGTCAGTCCGTCTGCCCGCCGACGCCGCGTGCGATCGCCACGCTCAGGTCGTGCACCGTGGCCCCCGGGAACTCCGACATCGGGACGGTGACGCCGTACTCCCGCTCGATGTCCTGACGCAGCTTGATCATGCGCATCGAGTCCATGCCCGACGCGATCAGCGACTTGTCCTCGGCCAGCGCGTCCGGGCTCACGCCGAGCACGCCCGCGATCCGCCCGCGCAGTTCCGCGCTGATCGCGGTCGCGCGGATTTCCGGGGGTAGCGCCAGCAGGAGACCGCTCACGGCCGACGGGGAACCGGCGGTGTCGGACGGTGGGGCGTCCTTGCTCCTCGCCAGGGCGGTGAGGCTGCCGTCGAGGTAGGCGTCCCGGCAGTTGCGCCGTTGGATCTTCCCGCTCTGCGTGCGCGGCACGGCCGACGGCTCTACCAGGACGACCTCGTGCACCTCGACCTGGTGCGCGCTCGCCACGCCCAGGCGGATCCGGTCGGCGAGCGCGGCCGGGTCGCCGAGTGCGCCGCCCGGCTCCACCGCCTGCACGACGACCAGTCGCTCACCTTCGTCGGAGTCCACCGAGAACGCCGCGACCGGCAGGCTCGACAGCGCGGGCTCGACCTGCTGGACGGCCCCCTCGATGTCCTGCGGGTGGAGGTTGCGGCCCCGGATGATGATCAGTTCCTTGAGCCGGCCGCACAGCACCAGGTCGCCGTCGTGGAAGAACGCGAGGTCCCCGGTCCGGACGAACGGGCCGTCGCCGTTCGCCAGCACACCGGTGAACGTCTCGGCGGTCTCGGCGGGCCGGTTCCAGTACCCGCGGCAGACCACGGGGCCGCTCACCCAGACCTCGCCCACCTGGCCCGGGGCGCACTCGACGCGGGACTCGGCGTCCACGACGAGCACCCGGCCGAACGGCCCGGCGCCGCCGCACCCCACGAGCTCACGCGTGCGCGTGCCGTCGCCCGACGACACCGGCCGGGCACGACCCAGCTCCAGCTCGGCGGCGTCGACGACGACGCCGAGCGGGTCGGGCCGCCGCTTGCCCACCACGATCTGCATGGTCTCGGTGAGGCCGTACGCCGGGAACAGGGAGGAACGCCGGAAACCGACCGGGCCGAACGCGGCGACGAACCGCTCCAGCGTCGGCTCCTGCACCCGCTCGCCCCCGATGAGCGCGACCTCCCAGCCGGACAGGTCGAGCCCGGCCCGCCGCTCCTCGTCGATCGAGACGGCGCACCGCTCGTAGGCGAAGTTCGGGGCCGCGCTGAGCACCGGTCCCGGGGTCGCGGAGATCGCCGCGAGCCACCGGAACGGGTCGGCGACGAAGTCCTCCGGCGTCATCAGCACGGCTTCGCCGCCCACCACCTGCGCGAGCAGGACCTGCCCGAGCCCGAGCGCGTGGAGGGGCGACATCCAGCAGACGACGTTGCCGCCCGCCGGGAGTTCGCTGATCGCGCGGAAGTTGGCCAGCTGGGCGGCGAGGTTGCCGACCGTCACCGCGACGCCCTTCGGCCGGCCGGTCGACCCCGAGGTGTACTGCAGCAGCGCCATGTCGTCGGCGGACGTCCGGGGCGGCGTCCAGGGCCGCGCGTCGTCCTCGCCCAGCGCGTCGACGTCGATCCACGTCCGGGGCGGCGTGCGGTCCGGCCCCCACCGGTCGCGCAACGTCGGCGCGAGCTCGGCGACGGTGAGCACCGCGGTCGCCTCGGCGTCCTCCGCCACGGTGACGAACCGGTCGGTCGCGCCCTGCGCGGTCTTGGCGAAGTCGGGCGAGCAGGGCACGGCCACCGCGCCCGCGTACAGGCACCCGACGAAGCCGATCAGGAACTCCGGGCCGGACGGCAGCAGCATCAGCACCCGCGCGCTGGCGGCGCCCTCGCGTTGCAACGCCGCCGCGACGGCACGTGCCCGCAGGTCGAGCTCGCCCCGGCTGAGGACCTCGCCGCGCTCGCCCGGCGCGTGGCCGGGAGGCAGGAACCGGAGCGCCGTGGAACCCGGAGCGCGCTCGGCATTGCCCCGCAACACCTCGAACAGCGAGTCGACCGCGGCGTCCGGGGTGTGAGCGGCGAGATCCGTCATGCCAAGGCTCCTGTTCGTTGCTCCTGTGCCGCGTGGCACACCGAGGATCCAAGCGCCGAGGATCACCGGTGCGGGGAGGCCCGGGCAACCTCGGAAGGAGCCGCCGACCGGCTACGGCGGGGGTAGCCGATCGGACAGGTCGACCCGGGCTGCCCGCGACCTCCGCGACGACGCTCACGACGACGGGCCACGCCGGGCCACGCCGGGCGCACGGCCCGGACGAGCGTAACGGCCGCCCGCGGCCCGTGTCGCCGGTCGCGGAACGCCGTCGCGAAGCCGGTGGTGGACCGTGACCGCCTGCCCGGTCGGTCACCACCACGCGCCCCAGGGGGGAGCCGAACAGGCACTCAACGCCACCCGCGCGGTTCTCTATCGTCGGTGATCGGCAGACCGTCAGGGCGAGTGGTCCTCCGACCGGAAGGGATCGACCTGATGCCAGAACCCGTGCCAGCCGGCGCCCTCGACAGCCCGACGACCCCGACCGCGGCGTCCCCGGCCACAGCGTCCCAGACCCCCGGCAAGGCGGCCCCGACGTCCCCGGCCCCTGAAGCGTTCCGGGACCTGATGAGCACGTTCCCGAGCGGGCTCGCGGTGGTCACGGCGACCGACCGGGACGGTCGGCCCCACGGTTTCACCTGCACCTCGCTGTGCAGCGTCGGCCTCGCGCCGCCCACGCTGCTGATCTGCGTCTCCGACCGCAGCGGCACCCTCGCCGTCATCCGGGACCGGGGTCGGTTCGCGGTCAACCTGCTCCACAGCGGGGGTCGCCGGGCCGCCGAGGTGTTCTCCTCGGGCGGTTCCGAGCGGTTCTCCGCGCTGCCGTGGGAGCCGACCGCACGCCTGGGGCTGCCCCACCTCGTGGCCCACGCCCACGCCGTCGTGGAGTGCGCGGTCACCGGCACCGTGGCCGCCAGCGACCACGTGATCGTGCTGGGCGAGGTCGTCACGATGGCGCACCGGCAGGAGCCGCCCCTGCTGTACGGACTGCGGCGGTACGCCGCCTGGCCCGCGGCGGACTGACCCCGCCCGGAGCCGTCGGGGACGGACCGGGTGACCGAACGGGCACCCCCGAAGGGCACGCCACCGAGACGGGGGCGCCGGCCCCCGAACCTGCCAGCATCGTCGGGTGCGGCAGCCGGCGCGGCACGATCTCTCCCGGAAGGGGCACCCATGCCTTCGACGCCCAGCGGACGCGAGCGGACCAACGGTCGCGGCGGCGTCGGCATGACCCTCCCCGACATCGTGCGCGGGTACGACGAGGGCCTGCTCTCGACGGCGGACGCGCTCGCGGCGCTGCGGCAGCACGCCGGGCACCCCCTGTCCGAGGGCCAGCGCGGCCTGTGGGCGCTGCACAAGATGGAGCCGGACACCTACTCGTACAACGTCCCGGTGTGCCTGGCGTGCGAGGACGTCGACCGGGCCGCCCTCGAACAGGCGCTCCACGACACCGTCGAGCGCTACCCGATCCTCTCGTCCCGCGTTCGCGACGGGGTCGACGGCCCGCGCCTGGTGCCGTTCGGCGTCGACGGTTTCCGGGTGGAGCACGCGGACATCGCGCACGTCTCGCCCGACGACCTGGTCGAGCACCTGAAGGAGAGGGCGCGGCGGCCGTTCGACCTGGCGGACGAGCCCCTGGTCCGGATCTCCGTGCTGACCCGCGCCGAGGCCGAGGTGTACGTCCTCGTGGTCGTCCACCACCTCATCCTGGACGGCCCGTCACTGCGGGTCGTGCTGGACACGCTGCTCCGCGCGTACCAGGCCCGGGTGACCGGCGGCGAGGCGCCACCGCCGCCGGACGCCGCCCCGTACGACGAGTTCGTCGCGTGGGAGCGGGACTTCCTCGGCGACGCGCGCGCCGAGCGCGACCGGCAGTACTGGAAGCGGGAGCTCGCGGGCCGGGTCCCGCTCACCGGCCTGCCCACCGAGGTGACGCTGGGGCCGGACGCGCCGCACGAGGGCGAGGTGTGCGTCCGCCGGCTGTCCGAGGCGCAGGCCGCCGCCGTCACGTCCTTCGCCACGGCGAACGGGCTCATCCCCGCGGTGTTCCTGCTGGCCGTCTTCAAGACGCTGCTCCACCGGTACACCGGGCAGGAGGACGTCGTCGTCGGGATGCCGGTGTCCGGCCGCCCGTCGGAGCGCTTCGAGTCGTCGGTCGGGTACTTCATCAACACCCTGCCCATCCGCAGCAGGCCGGTGGCGTCCGACGGGTTCGCGGAGTTCGCCCTGCGGGTCCAGTCGACGGTGTTCGAGGCGATCGACCACCAGGCCTACCCGTTCCCGCACATCGTGCGCGACCTCGGTGACCGCGACGACCTGCGCGCGCCGGTGTTCCAGGTCGCGTACAACTACCAGAACTTCTCGCTCAACGGGCACCTGCGCGGGCTGGCGCGCGAGCTGCGCGGGACGTGGCCGTTCCGGGTGGTGGAGGGCCTGCACCAGGTCGGGGAGTACGACCTGACGCTGGACGTGGTCCCCGGCGACGGGCTCGAGCTCGTCTGGAAGTACCACCCCACCGCGTTCTCCGCCGACACCGTCGCGCGGATGGCCGACCACTTCGCCACCCTGGTCGAGGCCGTCACGGCCGCCGGCCGGGCGACGCTCGGCGGGCTGGACCTGGTGGGGCCGGCCGAGCGGCGGCTCGTCCTGGACGAGTGGAACCGCACGGACGTCGACGTCCCCGAGGACCGGACGGTCTGGGACCTGTTCGCCGAGCGGGCCGACGCGGACCCGGACCGGCCCGCGGTGACCTGCGGCGAGCGGACCCTGACCTACCGCGAGCTCGCGGACCGCGCCGCGGCGCTGGCCGACGCGCTGGCCCGCCGGGGCGTCGCGGCCGGGGACAACGTGGGCGTGTGCTTCGAGCGGTCGCTCGACCTGGTGGTGGGGCTGCTCGCGGTCGTGAAGCTGGGCGCGGCCTACGTGCCGCTCGACCCCGACTTCCCCGCCGAGCGCCTCTCCTACATGATCGGGGACAGCGGCGCCGACCTCGTCGTCTGCCACGAGGCGGTGGCGGAACTCCTGTCCACAGTGGACACTCATGGAGCACGGCTGCACGTGGTGGACCGCCCGGACGACGCCGAACCGGCGCCGCGGGCCGCGCGCCCGGGGCCGACGACACCCGCCGTCGCGTACGTCATCTACACCTCGGGCAGCACCGGGCAGCCCAAGGGCGTCGTGGTGCCGCACCGGGCGCTGACCAACTTCCTGCTGGCCATGACGCGCACGCTGGACGTGACCCCGGACGACCGCCTCCTGGCCGTCACCACGTACAGCTTCGACATCGCCGCCCTGGAGCTGTACCTGCCGCTGATCACCGGCGGGCACTGCCGGATCTGCGACCCGACGACGGTCAAGGACGCCACGGCGCTCGCCGCCGAGGTGGACCGGTGGCGGCCCACCGTCATGCAGGCCACCCCCACCACCTGGGCGATGCTGCTGCGCGTGGGGTGGCGGAACACCTCCGGGACCAAGGTGCTCTGCGGCGGCGAGGCGTTGCCGGAGAGCCTCAAGGACCAGCTCGTCGCCCGCGGCGAGGCGTGGAACCTGTACGGGCCGACCGAGACCACGATCTGGTCGACCGCGAAGCGGTTGAACCGCGACGAGCCCGTGACGATCGGGACGCCGATCGCGAACACCCGGCTGTACGTCGTGGACCGGGACCTGCGGCCGGTGCCCGTCGGCGTGGCCGGGGAGCTGTGCATCGCGGGCCGCGGTGTCGCCCTCGGCTACCACGGCAAGCCGGAGCTGACGGCCGAGCGGTTCGTCGACGACCCGTTCACGCCCGGCGGACACCTCTACCGGACCGGCGACGTCGCGCGGTGGCTGCCCACCGGCGAGGTGGCCCTGCTGGGGCGCATGGACAACCAGGTCAAGCTGCGCGGCTACCGCATCGAGCTCGGCGAGGTCGAGGCCGCGCTGGACGGGTACCCGGACGTCGACCGGAGCGTCGTGGTCGTGGACCGCGAGGGCCGGTCCGAACGGCTCGCGGCGTACTACACGCTGCGCGGCGACCGGCGTGACGCCATCGACCCCAAGGCGTTGCGCGCCCACCTGGCCAAGACCCTCCCCGCCTACATGGTGCCGAGCGCGTTCGTGGCGCTGGACGCCTTCCCGCTCACCGCGAACGGCAAGGTGGACCGGGCGAGGCTCGGCGACCCCGGCGGGCGGGAGCCGGTAGCGACGCGGCGGTCCGCCGACGCCGTCCGCTCCCCGCACGTCGAGCGGACCGTGCGCCGGATCGTGAGCGAGGCGCTCGGCCGCGACGACGTCGACCGCGACGAGGGGTTCTTCGAGGCGGGCGGCGACTCGTTCCTGGCCATCGACGTGGTCGAGCACCTCAACCGGGCGTTCGGGTGCGCGCTGCGGCCGACGACCCTGTTCGCGCACCCGTCCATCGCGGCCATGTCCCGGCACCTCGAAGGGCTGCTGCCGTCGGAAGCGCCGGAGCCCGCGCCCACCGCACGCGTGGACGCGCCGGCCACGTCCCGGCGTCGCGACCGGCACACCGACCGCGACCTCGGCCGGGACCACGACCGTGACCGTGATCCCGGACTCGACGACGCGATCGCGGTGATCGGCATGTCCTGCCGGTTCCCCGGCTCCAAGGACCACCGCGAGTTCTGGCGCAACCTGAAGGAGGGCCGCAGCGGCAGCACCTTCTGGACGCCCGACGAACTGCGGGCGCTCGGGGTGCCCGACGAGCTGATCGCCCGGCCCGGGTACGTGCCGCAGCGGTCCGTGGTCGAGGACAAGGCGGAGTTCGAGCCCGCCTTCTTCGGGATCTCGCCGCGCGACGCCGAACTCATGGACCCCCAGGGCCGGCTCCTGCTGCTGCACGCGTGGAAGGCGTTGGAGGACGCGGGCTACCGCCCGGAGGACGTGCCGCGCACCAGCGTCCACACCGCGACGAGCAACAACTTCTACCAGGCCTTCCTGCCGAGCCTGATGGCGAACGCGGCGGGCACGCGGGTGCTGGCCGACACCGAGGGGTACGCGGCCTGGCTGTTCGCGCAGGGCGGCACCGTGCCCACGATGATCTCCAGCAAGCTGGGGCTGCGCGGCCCGAGCATGGCGGTGAGCACCAACTGCTCGTCGGCGTTGAGCGGCGTGCACCTCGCGTGCCAGGGGCTCCTCTCCGGCGAGGTCGACCAGGCGCTGGTCGGCGCGGCCAGCCTGGTGTCCACGATGGAGCTGGGCTACGTGCACCAGCCCGGCCTGAACTTCTCCAGCGACGGCCGCTGCCGCCCGTTCGACGACGCGGCCGACGGCATGGTCGGCGGTGAGGGCGTCGGCGTGGTCGTGCTGAAGCGCGCCCGTGACGCGTTCGCCGACGGCGACCACGTCTACTGCCTGATCCGCGGGGTGGCGGTCAACAACGACGGCGGCGACAAGGCCGGGTTCTACGCGCCGAGCGTGCGCGGCCAGGTGGACGTGATCCGCGGCGCGCTGGACCGGGCCGGGGTGAACCCCGAGTCGATCCGCTACGTCGAGGCGCACGGCACCGGCACGAAGCTGGGCGACCCCATCGAGGTCGCGGCGCTGACCGAGGCGTACCGGCACTACACGGACCGCGACCGGTTCTGCGCCATCGGGTCGGTCAAGAGCAACATCGGCCACCTCGACGCGGCCGCCGGGATCGCCGGCCTGATCAAGCTGGCCCTGGGCCTGCACCACGGCGAGATCCCGCGGACGCTCCACTGCGACGTGCCGAACACCGGGATCGACTGGGAGAACTCGCCGTTCTTCGTGGCCGACCGGAACATCCCGCTGGACGGGGCGGAGCCCGTGCGGGCGGGGTTGAGCTCGTTCGGGGTCGGCGGCACCAACGTGCACGCGGTGCTCGAACAGGTGGGTCCGCGCACCGCGCCGCCGTCCGACGGGCGGACGCACCTGGTGGTCCTGTCCGCGCCGGACCGCGAGCGGTTGCGGGCGCGGGCGCGCGACCTCGTGGAGTTCCTGCCGGAGTACCGCGCCGAGGGCGGTGACCTGGCGTCGCTGGCGTACACGCTGCAGACCGGCCGGCGGGCGATGGCCGCCCGCGTCGCGTTCGTCGCCGACGACCTCGACGCGCTGGCCGTGCGGCTGGAGGACTACGCCGGGGGCGGTGTGCCCGAGGGCGCGATCGACGGCGAGGTGCGGCGGCAGGACGACCAGCTGGTGTCGCTGTTCGCCCGCAACGACCGGCTCCGGGAGCTGACGGGGGAGTGGCTGCGGCAGGGCGGGTGGGACGAGGTCGCGCCCCTGTGGGTCAGCGGGATCGACGTCGACTGGGCGCTGTGCCACGGCCCGACGCCGCCGGCGCGCGTGAGCCTGCCGACCTTCCCGTTCGACACCAAGCCGTTCTGGCCGGCCACGCCCGACCGGACGCGGCCCGCGACCGTGCCCACGACCCCGCCGGCGGCGGTGCGTGACAGCGGGCCGACCGCGGTGCGTGACGGCGGGCCG
>NZ_JBHTLK010000098.1:0-24493 GCF_042678885.1 Saccharothrix hoggarensis | reverse complement strand
GGCCTCCAGCACGAGGCGGGCGCGGAGGCGGCCGGCGGCCAGCGGGGTGCGGCCGCCGGTGCGCAGGTCGCGGAGCCTGGCGGCGGCGGCGTCGACCGAGTTCGTCGGGGGCAGCGCCACCTGCGCCTCGCGGCCCCGGAACGTGACCACGCCGACCTTGTCGCGCCGCTGGTAGGCGTCGCGCAGCAGGGAGATCACGGCGCCGCTGACGGCCGACATGCGCTTGCGGGCGGCCATGGAACCGGAGGCGTCGACGACGAACAGCACGAGGTTGCCCTCCTTGCCCTCGCGGACCGACAGCCGCAGGTCCGCGCCGCGCAGCTCCAGTCCCGGCCCGCGGCGACCGCGGGCGGCCTGGTGGGGCGCCGCCGCGCCGACGGTGCCGAGCAGGTGCAGCCCCGAACCGTCCACAGTGGACGATCGGACCACGCGGCCGGTGCGGGCCTTGGCGCGGGAACGCCGTCCGGGCGCGCCTTCGCCGACGCCCGGCACCTGCAGCAGCCGGGCGCGGAACGCGGGCGCGGGCGCGTGGGACCGCTCGGCGGAGCCCTTGCCGTCCGAAGTGGACTCGTCCGGGGCTCGGGGTGGCGGGGAGCCGCCACCGTCGTCGGGACCGTCGGGGCCTTCCGGACCCTCCGGGCCGCCGGGACCGTCCGGGCCGCCGGGGCCGTCCGGGTCCTCCGGGCCGTCCTCGGGCTCCCGGGCGGCTTCCGCGCCCTGCTGGAGGGCGTCGTTGAGCTGGTCCTCCTCCAGCCCCGGCTCGTCGAACGGGTCGCGCCGCTTGCGGTGCGGCAGCGCCAGCCGCACGGCCGCCTCCACGTCCTCCTCGGCCACCTCGGTGGCGCCGCGCCAGGCGGCGTGCGCGGTGGCGGTGCGGGCCACCACCAGGTCGGCGCGCATGCCGTCCACCTCGAACGCGGCGCAGATGCCGGCGATCCGGCGCAGCTCGGCGTCGGGCAGGACGACGTCCTTCAGGTGGTCGCGGGCGGCGACGATCCGCCGCGCCAGCTCCGCGTCCGCGTCGGCCCAGCGGGCCGCGAACCCCTCCGGGTCGGCCTCGTAGGCGAGCCGCCGCCGCACCACCTCGGCGCGGGTCGTCACGTCACGCGACGCGCGGACGGCGACCGTGAGGCCGAACCGGTCGAGCAGCTGCGGCCGCAGCTCCCCCTCCTCCGGGTTCATGGTGCCCACCAGGAGGAACGACGCGGCGTGCGACACGGAGACGCCTTCGCGCTCGACGTGCGCGCGGCCCATGGCGGCGGCGTCGAGCAGCAGGTCCACGAGGTGGTCGTGCAGCAGGTTCACCTCGTCCACGTACAGCACGCCCCGGTGCGCGGCGGCCAGCAGACCCGGCTGGTAGGCGCGGACGCCCTCGGTGAGCGCGCGTTCCAGGTCGAGCGAGCCGATCAGCCGGTCCTCGGTCGCGCCGACCGGCAGCTCCACCAGCCGGGCGGGACGCCGTTCCGAGCCGTGGCCGTGCGGGCCGTCGGGGCAGTCGGCGGGCGCGGCCGGGTCGCACCCGAAGCGGCAGCCCGGCACCACGTCCAGCGCGGGGAGCAGCGCGGCGAGCGCCCGCACCACGGTCGACTTGGCGGTCCCCTTCTCACCTCGGACGAGCACCCCGCCGATACCGGGGTGCACGGCGTTGAGCAGCAGAGCCGTGCGGAGGTCGTCGTGGCCGACGACTGCGGAAAAGGGGAAACGCGCGCCCATGCGGCGGTGTCCTTCCTCGGGTGTCCACGCCCGTGTCCGGTCTACGAGTCGGGGGCCGAGTTCCTGACTCCCGGATCCCAAGGCCCGGTCACAGTGGCGGGACCGTGCCGGATTCGCACCGGCTTCCTCGCGCACCCCCTCTAGAGCCTGGGCATCGTCGCACTTCCGCAGGCGTGCTCCAAGTCCCCGGCGGGCGAGGACGATCACACCCGCGCGAGTCGGACGGGCTCCGGCCCCGGCGCCGGGACGAGGTCGACCTCGACGCTCAGCGGCGCGCGGAACGACAGCAGGCCCAGCATCGGCGGCGGCTCGGCGGAGGCCAGGCGCAGCTCCGGGAACCGCCGCGCGGTCTCCCGCAGCACGACCTGCGCCTCCAGCCGGGCCAGTCCCGCGCCGAGGCAGAAGTGCCGGCCGTGGCCGAACGCCAGGTGCCTGCGGTTGCGGGGGCGGGCCGGGCAGAACCGCTCGGGGTCGTCGAAGACCGCCGGGTCGGAGCCGCTGCCCGCGAGCATCAGCAGCAGCGGCGCGCCCGCCGGGACGTCCACGCCGGAGAGGGTGACCGGTTCGGCCGCGACCCGCCGCCACGTGCTCACCGGCGGATCACGCCTCAGCACCTCCTCCACGCACGCGGCGGCCACGCCCGGCTCGTCCAGCCGGGACCACAGGCGGTCGCCGGGCCGGTCGACGTCGTGCCGCAGCACCGCGTGGAACACCGCGCACAGCAGCTGCGTCGTCGTCTCCTGGCCCGCGATCAGCAGGAAGTAGCAGAGGCCGGCCGCGTCGCGGATCGGGACTTCGGCCGACCGCAGCGCGCCGAACAGGTCGTCGTCGCCCCGCGCGGCCTTGATCCGGGCCGTGAGCCACTGGTGGAACGCGGCGGCGGGCCGGGCCAGCTCGTGCTGCCGCTCCACCGTCACGTCGCCCCAGAACAGCTCCAACGACGCCGTGCTCCACGCCTTGAGCGCGTCCACGTCGACGTCCCGGATGCCCAGGACCTCCAGCAGCACGATCGCGGGCAGGTCGCGGGCCAGCGCCGGGTGCAGGTCGACGCGCCCGCTCAGCCGGTCCAGCCGTTCGGCGGCCAGCTCCGCGATCCGCGGCCCCAGCGCCGCGACCCGCGCCGGGGTGAGGAACCGGGCCACGAGTCGCCGCAGGTCGGCGTGCGTGCCGGTGCCGTTGTTGGCCAGCGTCGGCGGCAGCGAGAACCCGGCGCGCGCCAGCACCCGCAGCACCGGGCGCGGGATCGGCACCACCGCGTCCAGCGCGTTGTCCGGGTGGAACCGGCGCGCGTCCGCCAGCACGGCGCGCACGTCGTCGTAGCGGCTGACCAGCCACAACCCGGTCCGCTCGTCCCGGTGGACCGGCGCGTTCTCGCGCAACGACCGCAGGTCGGCAGGCTCCGGCTGGAAGAGGTCCACGCCGGCACGGTAGCCGCCGGATGCGACACTCCCGCCGTGAGTGTGCGCACAGGTGAGTCGGTGTTCGACTGGATCGACACGCGAGCCGAAGCCCGCGCGAAAGCCGGGCTGGCCCGCCGGGTCCGGCCCCGGCCGGCCGACTCGACGGACCTCGACCTGGCGTCGAACGACTACCTCGGCCTGGCCCGCGACAAGCGGGTGACGGGCGCCGCCGCCGCGGCCGCGCTGCGCTGGGGCGCGGGGTCGACCGGGTCGCGGCTGGTCACCGGCTCCACCGAGCTGCACACCGAGCTGGAGTACGAGCTGGCCAACTTCTGCGGCGCGCAGTCGGCGCTGGTGTTCTCGTCGGGCTACGCGGCGAACCTGGGCGCGCTGACCGCCCTCACCGGCCCCGGCACGGCGATCGTCGCCGACCAGCACATCCACGCGTCGCTGATCGACGGCACCCGCCTGTCCAAGGCGGACGTGGTGGTCGCCGGGCACTGCGACGTCGAGCAGGTGACGCACGCCCTGGCCACGCGCGGGAAGCGGCGGGCGATCGTGGTGACCGACTCGGTGTTCTCCGTGGACGGCGACCTCGCGCCGCTCGCCGCGCTGGCCGCCGCGTGCCGCGAGCACGACGCCGCGCTGGTCGTGGACGACGCGCACGGCCTCGGCGTCGTCGGCGACGGCGGACGGGGCGCGGTGCACGCGGCGGGCCTGGCGAAGGCGCCCGACGTGGTGACGACCGTGACGCTGTCGAAGTCGCTGGGCGCGCAGGGCGGCGCGGTCCTCGGGCCGAGCCGGGTGATCAAGCACCTGGTCGACACGGCCCGCACGTTCATCTTCGACACCGGTCTCTCGCCGGCGAGCGCGGCGGCGTCGCTGGCCGCGTTGAAGGTGCTGCGGGAGGAGCCGGAGCGGCCCGGCCGGGCGTTGGACGTGGCGCAGGACCTGGCGTTCCGGCTGAAGGAGAACGGGCTGCGGGTCAGCACGCCGACCGCGGCCGTGGTGTCCGTGCAGGCGCCGTCGCCGGAGTCCGCGTTCGAGTGGGCGGAGGCCTGCCGCGCGCGGGGCGTCGTCGTCGGCTGCTTCCGGCCGCCGTCGGTGCCGGACCGGATCTCCCGGCTGCGCCTCACCGCCCGCGCCGACCTGACCGAGGCGGACGTCGAGCGGGCCGTGCGGGTGATCACGGAGACCGGCGCATCCGCAGGTGCGGTATCCCGTCGTCCATGAACTCCGCGCCCTCGGGCTCGAACCCGAACGACGCGTAGAAGTCCGCCACGTAGGTCTGGGCGTCGAGGACGCACGGCGTCTGCCCGACCTCGGCCAGCGCCGCCTCCACCAGCCGCCGGCTGTAGCCACGGCCGCGGGCGGCGCGGGCCGTGCAGACCCGGCCGATGCGGAACGTGCCGTCCGGTTCCTCCAGCAACCGCAGGTAGGCCAGGGGGACGGGGCCGGCGGCCTGGTCCGGCGACGAGCCCTCGGCCTCCAGCCAGAAGTGCCGGGTGCCCGGCTCCAGGTCACGGCCGTCGGCGTCGCGGTACACGCAGTTCTGCTCCACCACGAACACGTCGCCCCGCAGCCTGAGCACGGCGTAGAGCTGGGCGGGGGTCAGGTCGGCCGACCACTGCCGGCGCAACGTCGCCGGGAACGGGTGAGAGCGCACCCGACTGTGGTACCACAGTCTCAGATTCGGTCCTGGTACCGGCTCAGCCGCGTGTAGACGCCCGGCTGGTCGGGGCGGGCGCAGCCGCGGCCGTAGGAGACGACGCCGACCAGCTCGCCCGCCACGGTGAGCGGGCCGCCGGAGTCGCCCTCGCACGCGTCCCTGCCGCCCTCCGGGAAGCCCGCGCACAGCATCCCGTCCGGCCGGTAGTCGGGGACGCGGGCGGCGCACTCGGCGTCCGACCGGATCGGCACGTCGACCTGGCGCAGCGTCCGGCTCGGCGCGCGCAGCTCGCCCGTGCGGCCCCAGCCGTACACGGTGGCCGTGCGCCCCGGCACGGCCTCCGCGACCCGGACCGGGCGGTACGGCAGCGCGGCGGCGAGGGTGAGAGTGGCCACGTCGTCGCCGGCGGCGACGTCGGTGAACGCGGGGTGCCGCCAGATGCCCGCGACCTTCGCCGTCCGACCGTCCTTCGCGTCGAGGTCCGCCCGGCCCGCCACGACGGTGAGGTCCGCCGGGAGGCGGTCGCGGTCGCCGAGCGCGGTGCGCTCCACCGTGCAGTGGGCGGCGGTCACGACCTTGTCCGGGCCGATCAGGGCGCCGCCGCAGAAGAAGTTGCCGGCCGCGTCGAACAGGGCCACCGCCCACGGCGTCACGGGCGCCGCCCGGCCGCCCACCACCGCGTCCGCGGGCAGCGCGGACAGGACCAGCACGAGAACGGCGAAGACCGGCGCGCTGATGCGCATGGAGCACCTCTCTACGGCATGTGGGTGATCGACCACCGACCGTAGCGGAGGGTCGCATCGAGCGTCGCCGGGGCATGGAAACCGGAAAATCTGTTGTTAGGATGCCTGAGCGCCGAAGATTTGACGGCGAGTGAGACAGATCACGACGGTCTGTCCGGATCACGAGGGAGGTTTCCATGCACCTGGACTTCACCCAGCTCCCGGCGTTCCTGATCGCGTGCGCCGTGGTCGTGCTGACCCCGGGCGTGGACGCCTTCCTGCTGCTGCGCACCTCGATGCGGTCCGGCACCCGCGCCGGGCTGCTCGCGCTGGCCGGCATCCACACCGCGGCCTTCGCCCAGGTCGCGCTGGTGATCTCGGGCCTGGGCGTGGTGATCGCCCGCTACCCCGCCGTGCTCACCGGGCTGCGCTGGATCGGCGCGGCGTACCTGCTCTACCTGGCCGTGACGATCACGCGCGGCCTGCTCCGGCGGTCGGCCGGCGAGGTCGCCGTCGCCGCGAGCCGCCCGTTCCGGCAGGGGTTCCTGACCAACATCACCAACCCGAAGATGCTGCTGTTCTCGCTGGCGTTCCTGCCGCAGTTCATCGGCACGGGCGACCCGGCCGCGCAGCTCGGGATGCTCGCCGCCGTGTTCCTCGGGCTGGCCGCGCTGTGGGAGCTGACGATCGTCGTCGCCGCGGCCCGCGTCGCCGGCTCGCTGCGCCGCCCCGGCGTCACCACGGCGCTGGACGCGGTGTGCGCGGCGGTGTTCCTCACGATGTCGATCGGGCTCGTGCTCTAGAGCCGGCCGACACGTCCGAGACCGGCGTGGGGACCCCCGCGACCCGAGGGTCCGCACGCCGCCCGATCAGCCGGCCAGCTGCTCCTGCAGCTCCGCCGAGTAGGCCTTGACCTCGGTGTAGATGCCCGGTTTGCCCGGCCGCGCGCAACCCTCGCCCCACGAGGTGACACCGATGAGCTTCCCGCCGGCCACGAACGGGCCGCCCGAGTCGCCCTGGCACGTGTCCACGCCGCCCTCGGGGTAGCCCGCGCACGTCATCTCCGCCGGGTCGAACTGGAGGTAGGCGGCGCGGCAGTCCTGGTCCGCCATCACCGGGACGGTCGCGCGCAGCAGGTACCGCGACGACGGACCCTGCTCGCTCGTGCGACCCCAGCCGAGCACCCAGCCGTTCGTGCCCGGCTGGTACAGCGCCTCGTCGGACGGCCCGGCGAGCGGCAGCGGCGTGTAGTCCACCGGCGTCCGCAACGTCAGCACCGCGATGTCGTCGCCCTGGTCCGCGGTCACGTAGTCCGGGTGCACCCAGATGCGGGACAGCCGCGCCACCACGCCGTCGCCGCTCCGCTTGTCCTCGCGGCCCGCCACAACCCGGGTGTTGCGGGGCGTGCGGCCGTTGACGCAGTGCGCGGCGGTGACCACCTTGGTCGGCGCGACCAGCGTGCCGCCGCAGAACTGGAACCCGCCGGCGTCGGTCAGGTAGACCACCCAGGGGTGCGCCGCGATGGGCACCCGCTCGCCGCCCACCACGCGGCCGTCGACCACCCGGCCGTCGGCGACGCGGCTGTCCGCGCGATCGCCCGCCCGGCCGTCCACCGGGTCGCCGTGCCCGCGGTCGTCCGCCGCGGCGGTGCCCGCGAGGGCCGTCAACAACGTCATCAACAACGCGGCAAGCCGCATCGCCCCTCCTCCTGATCAAAGGCGTCAGAAGGAGGTTAGCCAGATCAGCCGAATCCGCTGGGCCAAACGGCGGCCTAGCCCGCCCCGGTGAACTTGCTCCGCACCTTGCCCGCCGCGCCCGACAGGACGTCGCCGAACTCGTTGAACACCTTCATGAGCGGGTCCTCGGACTGGGCCGCGGACTCCTTGTAGGACCGCGCCGCCGACCTGATGTCCTCGCTGAACGAGCTGGTCGGGCGGTCGTCCTCGCGCTTCGGATATTCACCCGTCAGGATGGCGCGGTACTCCTCGCTCGCCGCCCACTTCTGCAGCTCCGCCGCCCGCACCACGGCCAGCGGGTGCGTCAGCGGCCACGTCCGGATCAGCTTGAGCACGCTGTCCCGCACGTCCTCGACCTGCTCGTACTCCTTGGCCTGCTTGAGGAACTCGGCCGTGTCGACCTGGGTGAGGTCCATGCCGCCCGCCATCGCCACGTGCACGCGCAGCGCGGCGGACGGGTCCTGCACGCACAGCAGGCCCGCGCGGTCGCACGTCAGCTCGGTCTTGCGGTACCACTCGCACAGCGCCGCGATCACCGCGCGGATCGCCCAGTAGCCGGCGGGCATCCAGCCCAGGCCGTACTGCAGCTGCATGAGCCGGCGCAGGATCGTCTGGTACAGCGCGTGGCCGGACAGGACGTGGCCCATCTCGTGGCCGATGGCGAACCGCAGGCCCTCCGCGTCCAGCAGGTCCACCAGACCCGTGGTCAGCACGATGAACGGCTTGTCGATGCCCAGCGTCATGGCGTTCGGCACCGGGTCGCGCTGCACGAACAACTCCGGCACCGGGTCGACGTCCAGCGTCGCCGCCACCTCCAGCCGGAGCCGGTCCAGCTCCGGGTACTGCTTCGGGCTCACCCGGATGCTCGACGCCAGGTACCCCAGCCGCTCACCGCGCTCGGTGAACGCCCCCGCCACCGCCTGCAGCACCGGGCCGATGCCCGGCACGGCGCGCAGGACCGCCAACGCCCCCCGGTCGACCGGGTGCTCGTACGCCCGCGGGCTGATGCCGGGGAAGCGCACGCGTGCCGTCGACCGTTCGATCTCCTCGCTGCTCATGTCACCCACAGTGCCACGACCCGACACCCGCCCATCCCCGAACGGGCGAATCGGCGTGCACACTGACCCCGTGAACGCAGACGTGCTCGGCACCGACTACGAAACCCGCGCGCTGCCGCTGGGCGGCGGCGACACGACCGCCACCCTCGTCCGCCGGCGCGCGCGGCCCGCGACCCGCGGCGCCGTGCTCTACGTCCACGGCTTCGCGGACTACTTCTTCCAGCGGCACGTCGCCGAGCACTTCACCGCGCGCGGGTTCGACTTCTACGCCGTGGACCTGCGCGCGTACGGGCGGTCGCTGAAGCCGGGGCAGGTCGCGAACTACGTGACCGACCTGGCGGAGCACTTCGAGGAGATCGACGCCGCGGTGCGGGTGATCCGCGAGGAGGACGGCCACCGGCACCTCGTGCTGATGGGTCACTCGACCGGTGGTCTGATCACCAGCCTGTGGGCGCACGAGCGGCGTGCGGACGACGTGCTGGACGCGTTGGTGCTCAACAGCCCGTGGCTGGACCTGGCCGAGCCGTGGCTGCTGCGGACCGTGGGGTCGGCGCTGGTGCGGGGCGTGGGCCGGTTCGCGCCGAAGCTCGTGGTGAAGCCCGGCCTCGCCCCCGTGTACGGCGAGAGCATCCACCGCGACCACCACGGCGAGTGGGACTTCGACACGGCGTGGAAGCCGATCGACGCGTTCCCGGTGCACGCCGGGTGGCTGCGCGCGATCCGCCGCGGCCACGCCAAGCTGCACCGCGGGCTGGACGTGCGCGTGCCCGTGCTGCTGCTGCGGTCGGAGCGCAGCCACCTGCGCGCGAGGACGTGGACGCCCGAGGCGATGACGGCGGACACCGTGCTGGACGTCCGGCACATGGTCCGGTGGGGGCCGAAGATCGGCCGCCGGGTGACGATCGTGCCCGTCGACGGCGGGATGCACGACCTGTTCCTGTCGGCGGAGTCGGTGCGGCGGCGGGCGTTGGCGGAGATCGACGAGTTCCTGGACCAGGTCTGACGGACCGCGCCGTCACTCGGGCGGGGTGAGGCGGAGGTCCGGGTCCACCGGCGGCTCGCCGTCCAGCGGGTCGTCGGGCACGGCGGCGAGGGCGTCCAGGGTGAGGCCGATCTCGCGGGCGTGCGGGTCGGAGCCCGTGGGCGGTGTGGCGAACCAGTCGTGCAGGTCCTCCGGTATCCGGTAGCGGGCGGCCAGGTCGCGGTAGAGGTCGGCGCGTTCCGTCGACTGCCCGGCGAGCTGTCGGAACTCGCGCATCGCCAGCCGCATCCGGATCCAGCGGTAGCGGTCGGTCTTGGCGGCGTCGTCCTCGGTGAACCGGGTGCGCAGCAACCGCCCGGCCTGCGCGCCGCGCCCGGCCAGCGCCAGGATCGTCTCCGGGCGCATGAACAGGTTCGTGCCGCCTTCCAGCGCGCCGACGCGGACGTGCGCGATGCGGCCCCGGTAGCCCGGCAGCGCGGACTGCATGGTGTCGCGCCAGTCGAGCATGGTGTTGAGGATCGCCCACGCGAACTGGCCCACGAGCCCGATGCCCCGCCACGGCGCGCCGCTGGTGGACGCGTCCTGCTCGGGCAGCCAGACGTCCCGGTCGTCTCCCGGCGGGTAGGGCTGGAGGGTCAGCCCGAACGTCGGCCAGCGCGGCAGCGGGTGGTCGAAGAAGTGGATCGGGAAGTTGCTGGTGATGCCGCCGTCGGAGAACCAGTGCACCCGCGGCTCGGGTTCGGCGCGCACCAGCGGCACCGCGGCGATCAGGCCCGGCAGCGGCATGCTCATCCGCACGGCCAGCGCCACGGGCAGGTCGTCGGGCAGCGCGTGGAGGGTGTCGGCGGGGTGCAGCGGGCAGCGGTGGCCGGTGGCGTCGGAGCCGAGCCGGTCGACGGTCCGCCGCGGCAGCACGGTGTTCAGGCACTCGCGGCAGAACAGCCACGCGTCGCGCGGTTCGGTGAACGGCAGCCGGTAGGGGCGTCCCTCGGACAGGTCCGTGGTCATCAGGACCAGGTTCGTGGTCAGGTCGCCGAACGTGAGGTCGGTGACGCCGGACAGGTCGTCCAGCCGGTCCGCGATCCAGTCGGCCAACGGCGGCACGCCGGTGGAGGCGGGCACACCGCAGCGGCGGTCCCAGAAGTTCGACCGGAAGTGACCGGTGCCGGGCACGAGTCCGAAGTGGATGGTGGTGGCCATCCGGTCGAGGAAACGCTTGGCGCCCAGGCCGTACGTG
Source organism: Saccharothrix hoggarensis (assembly GCF_042678885.1). Classification (GTDB taxonomy): domain Bacteria; phylum Actinomycetota; class Actinomycetes; order Mycobacteriales; family Pseudonocardiaceae; genus Actinosynnema; species Actinosynnema hoggarensis. Next base: position 13,976 of record NZ_JBHTLK010000098.1, on the reverse strand, counting down.
AGCGCGACCGCGCTGACGAACGCGAACCCGAGCACCAGCCACCACACCGCGGCCGTGGCGGCGCTCGCGACGCTCTGGGGCGTCCACCGGGTGCTCGCAGCCACCGGAGCCAGCGGCACGACGAGCAGCAGCGCCGTGCCGACCCGGCGCAGCCACGCGTCACGGCCGGTCGGCAGGACCCGCAGCACGATCGCCGGCACGCCGACCAGCACCACCACCGCGAGCCCGATCAGCAGCCACGTGGGCGTCGCGCCCCACCCGACCGCGTGGAACCACAGCGTCGGGCCGACGAGCCACAGCGCCAGCGCCAGGCCGAGGAACGACCGCGCCCGCCACCCGATCGCGCCGAGGAGGGCGAGCAGCAGGCACGTCAGCGCGCTGCGGCCCGTCGTGTCGCGGCGCTGCATGGACGCCGCGACGATCCGGAACAGCTTCCGGGTGTGCTCGCTCGGCTGGAACAGCTGCGCCATCCGCCAGCCCGGCGCGGCGAACCAGTCGATGACCTCCTTGAGCTTTTGGAACCCGCCGTCGTCGCGGCCCTTCTCGGCGGCGGCGGTGAACGCGGCGCCGATCGCGCCCGCCGACGCGCCGCCCAGCGAGCGGAAGCGGTAGTGCTCGGCCAACTCCACCACGGCCCACGGGTACACGACGCCGCTCGCCGTCCCGCCCCGCATGGTCAGGTCGCAGTACCGGTCGAAGTCCTCGGCCATGGCGAACCTCCCGGCGTCCATGATCTCCCGGTGGCGGCGCGCGCGGCTAGAGGTGCGATCGGGCGATGTCCTCGATCTCGGCCGGCGTGCCGGACATGATCGTGCGGACGTGCTCGGTGAGGAGGTCGACCGGCCAGTCCCACCACCTCGCGCGCAGCAGGCGTGCGACGTCCTCGTCGGCGAACCGCCGCTTCACGGGACGGGCCGGGTTGCCGCCGACCACCGCGTACGGCGGCACGTCGGACGTCACCACCGCGCCGGTGGCGATGATCGCGCCGTCGCCGATCGTGACGCCGGGCATGACGAGGGCGCGGTAGCCGAACCACACGTCGTTGCCGACGACGGTGTCGCCGCGCGTCTCCATGCCGGTGATGAGGTCCAGCGTCCGCTCGGCCCACGTGCCGCCGAAGATGGTGAACGGGAACGTCGACACGCCGGTGGTGAGGTGGTTCGCGCCGGCCATGATGAACGTGGTCCCGGTCGCCAGCGCGCAGAACCTGCCGATGACGAGCTTCTCGGCGCCGTACCCGTAGAGCACGTTGCGCGTCTCGAACTCCAGCGCGTGCTCGGGGTCGTCGTAGTAGGTGTACTCGCCGACCTCGATCGTCGGCGACGTCACCAACGGCTTGAGCTGGACGACGCGGTCGGCGTGCGGCAGCGGGTGGAGGGCGGCCGGGTCGGGGATCGTCGGGTCGGGGATCAAGGGATCAGACTCCTAACGCAACTCACGTTGCGTTAGAGTGGCAGGCCGATGCCCCTTAACGCAACTGGAGTCGCACTGTGACGTCGAGACCCGGTGGTCGCTCCGCCCGCGTGCGCGAAGCCGTCGTCGCGGCCGTGCACGCGGAACTGGTCGAGCACGGCTACGCCGGCCTGACCGTCGAGAACGTCGCCGACCGCGCGGGCGTGCACAAGACGACCGTGTACCGCCGCTGGGGCACGGTTGACGTGCTGATCGCCGACGCCCTGGACCACACCGCGGAGACCACGTGGCCGGTGCCCGACACCGGCACGATCGAGGGCGACCTGATCGCCATCGCCACGGAGGTCGCCGACACCTTCACCGACCCCGACCACAGCTCCGTGCCGGTGGCGGTCGTCGCCGCCGCGCTGCAGTCCGACCGCGCCCTGCAAGCGAAGCGGCGCTTCTACGCGGCACGGCAGGAGGCCGCGGCGCGGGTCGTGACGCGGGCCGTCCACCGCGGCGAGCTGCCACCGCCGGCTGACCCGGTCGAGGTGATCCGCCAGACCTGCGCCCCGCTGTACCACCGGGTCTTCATCTCCGGCGAACCCGTCGACCGCGCCACCGCCGAGCGCGCGGCCAGGGCCGCGCTCGCCGCCGCCCGCACCGGCCTCCTCTGAGCCGGCACGGCTACAGGTCGTACCAGCGCAGGACCTCCGGGTCGAGGACGCGGGCGGCCAGGCCGATCCGCCGCCGTGTCGGACAGCTCGGCGGCGGCCGCGGGGTTGCCGCGCGGCGGCAGGGCCGGGTCGTCCAGTGCGTCACCATGTCGTCGTGGTGACTCGGCACGAGCAGCCTGGGGCGGGTCGCCCGCAGCGCCCGCGCGGTGTAGTCGTGGACGTTCGCGTGGCCGCTCATGCCGAGCACCAGGACGTCCGGCCGCAGCCCTGCGACCTCGCGCTCCACGTAGTTCGCCGTGCCCGACAGGAACAGCACCGAGAAGCCGCCCACGGTGATCAGGTACGCCAGCGAGCCGCCTTCCACGAGGTCGCTGATGGTCTCCGGGCGCGGCGGCGGCGCGGTCAGGGTGCCGGGCGCGAAGTAGCCGTACGAGCCGAACTGGCTGTGCAGGCTGCGGAACACCCGCACGGTGAAGCCGTGGAAGTCGAGGTGCTCCCCGCCGGACGCGACGATCACGCCCGCGTTCACCCTGCCGGCGGCGGACGCCGTCATCGGGACGGCGGCCAGGCCGGCGGTCGAGCACCTCCGCTGACCGGCGCCTACGCCTTCCGGCCCACGCCCGCGTAGGCGCTGATGTACGCGTCGTCCGAGTCCGGCCGCCACTCCGACAGCGGCACGACACCCGGCTCCACGACGTCCAGCCCGGTGAAGAACGAGGCGACCTCCGCGCCCGTCCGCAGCACCAGCGGGCTGTCGGTGCGGCGGTAGATCGCGTTGACCCGCTCGCCGCTCTCCTGCCCCTCCTGCGACACGCCGTCCCAGCTCGCGTGGGAGATCGCCACGTGGCTGCCCGGCGCCAACGCCTCGCGGTAGCGGGCGATCGCCCGGTGCGGCTCGTCCTCGTCCGGGACGAAGTGCAGCACGGCGGCCATCAGCAGGCCGATGGGCCGGTCGAAGTCGAGCACCTCGCGGACCTCGTCGGCGCCCAGCACCGAGTCCGGGTCGCGCAGGTCCGCCTGGATCGCCGTGGCGCCGGGGTTGTCCGCGAGCAGGGCGGTGCTGTGGGCGACGGCGACGGGTTCGATGTCGGCGTACACCACGCGGGCCGCCGGGTTGGTCTGCTGGGCGATCTCGTGCACGTTGCCGACGGTCGGGATGCCCGAGCCCAGGTCGAGGAACTGGTCGATGCCCTGCGACAGCAGGTACCGCACCGCGCGCCGGAGGAACGAGCGGTTGGCCCGCGCCGCGCCGGACATGCCGGGGAAGATCTGCTCGACCGCCTTGGCCGCCTCGCGGTCGACCGCGAAGTTGTGCGAGCCGCCCAGGAAGTAGTCGTACATCCGGGCCGCGCTCGGCCGGCTCAGGTCCACCGACGACGGAACCCAGCTCGCCTGCTCCATGCGCACACATCTCCTCGTCAGCCGACGGCGTGATCGTTCCCGCACCGCGAACGGGGCACAACCCCCGAACGGGCGCTCGCGATGGTGCCGGCAGGCGCCCATCCCCACGAAAGGCGGTGCTCGCTCAGGGCGAACACCAGGCGGAAACAATCTCCGGCTCACCTTGGTTGAGCCAGTCAGACTCAACTTTGGAGGGATCATGGGCGAGACGTTGGCGCTGCCGGTGCTGCCGCTGGACGACGTGGTCGTGCTGCCGGGCATGGTCGTGCCGATCCGGCTCAGCGGCTCGGACGCCACCTCCGAGGCCCGTGCCGCGATCGAGGCCGCCACGGCCGCCGGCGAGGCGTCCGGCGGCCAGGCCAAGGTGCTGCTGGTGCCCCGGCTGGACGGCAAGTACGCCAAGGTCGGCACGCTGGCGCTGATCGAGCAGGTCGGCCGGCTGTCCGGCGGCGAGCGCGCGGCCGTGGTGCGCGGCACCGAGCGGGTCCGCATCGGCACCGGCACGACCGGGCCCGGCGCGGCGCTGTGGGTGGAGGCGACCGTGGCGGACGAGCCGCCGGTGGACGACCGCACCCGCGAGCTGGCCCGCGAGTACCGGGCGCTGGTCACCACGATCCTCCAGCAGCGCGGCGCGTGGCAGGTGGTCGACTCGGTGCAGCAGGTCGACGAGCCGTCCGCGCTGGCCGACCTCGCCGGGTACGCGTCGTACCTGAGCGAGGACCAGAAGGTCTGGCTGCTGGAGACCAGCGACGTGACCGAGCGGCTGGAGAAGCTGCTGGAGTGGGGCCGCGAGTACCTGACCGAGCTGGACGTGGCCGAGACGATCCGCAAGGACGTCAAGGAAGGCGTGGAGAAGCAGCAGCGGGAGTTCCTGCTGCGCCAGCAACTGGCCGCCATCCGCAAGGAACTGGCCGAGCTGGACGGCAAGCCCGCCACCGAGGAGCAGGACTACCGCGCCCGCGTCGAAGGCGCGGACCTGCCCGAGCACGTGCGCGAGGCGGCCCTGGCCGAGGTCGACAAGCTGGAGCGCACCGCCGAGCAGTCCCCCGAGGTCGGCTGGATCCGCACCTGGCTCGACACCGTCCTCGACATGCCGTGGAACGAGCGCACCGAGGACTCGTACGACATCGCGGGCGCACGGGCCGTCCTCGACGCCGACCACGCCGGCCTCGACGACGTGAAGGAACGCATCACCGAGTACCTGGCCGTGCGCCGCCGCCGTGCCGACCGGGGCATGGGCGTCGTCGGCGGACGGCGTTCCGGCGCGGTCCTCGCCCTCGTCGGCCCGCCCGGCGTCGGCAAGACGTCGCTCGGCGAGTCCGTCGCCCGCGCCATGGGCCGCGAGTTCGTCCGGGTCGCCCTCGGCGGCGTGCGGGACGAGGCGGAGATCCGCGGCCACCGGCGCACCTACGTCGGCGCGCTGCCCGGCCGGATCGTGCGCGCCATCTCGGAGGCGGGCTCGATGAACCCGGTCGTCCTCCTCGACGAGATCGACAAGGTCGGCGCGGACTACCGCGGCGACCCGACCGCGGCCCTGCTGGAAGTGCTCGACCCGGCCCAGAACCACACCTTCCGCGACCACTACCTGGAAGTCGAGCTGGACCTGTCGGACGTGGTCTTCCTGGCCACCGCGAACGTCCTGGAGTCCATCCCCGGCCCCCTCCTCGACCGCATGGAGCTCGTCCAGCTCGACGGCTACACCGAGGACGAGAAGGTCACCATCGGCCGCGACCACCTCCTCCCCCGGCAGGTCGAACGGGCCGGCCTCACCCCCGACGACGTCACGGTCACCGAGGCGACGCTGCGCAAGCTGGCCGGCGAGTACACCCGCGAAGCCGGTGTGCGGCAACTGGAACGCTCGCTCGCCCGCATCCTCCGCAAGGTCACCGCACGCGTCGCGCTCGGCGAGACCGAACTGCCGGTCACCGTCGACGTGCCCGACCTGCGCGGCTACCTGGGCTCGCCCAAGCACACCCCGGAATCGGCCGAGCGGACCGCCGTCCCGGGCGTCGCGACGGGCCTCGCCGTCACCGGCGCCGGAGGCGACGTCCTGTTCGTCGAGGCGTCCCTCGCGTCCTCGGAGACCGGCGCGGCCGGCCTCACCCTGACCGGCCAGCTCGGCGACGTGATGAAGGAGTCCGCCCAGATCGCCCTGTCCTACCTGCGCTCCAACGACACCCGGGCCGGGGTGCTCGCGGAACGCGGCGTGCACATCCACGTGCCGGCGGGCGCGGTGCCGAAGGACGGCCCGTCAGCGGGCGTGACCATGACGACGGCCCTGGCGTCGCTCCTGTCCGGCCGCCCCGTCCGCGCCGACGTGGCGATGACGGGCGAGGTGTCCCTGACCGGCCGCGTCCTGCCGATCGGCGGCGTCAAGCAGAAGCTCCTCGCCGCCCACCGCGCCGGCATCACCACCGTGCTCCTGCCCCAGCGCAACGAGCCCGACCTCGACGACGTCCCCCAGTCCGTCCTCGACGAACTCACCGTCCACCTGGTCGCCGACGTGCGGGAAGTCCTCGCGCTGGCCCTGGAACCCCACCAGGCCACCACCGCCACCGCCGCCTGACCCCGACGGAGCCCGGTCGACCACAGGTCGACCGGGCTCCCACGAACTCACCCCACGACCAACCGACGGCCGGCCCAACCACACACCTGGACAAACCCTCACCCACACACCCTCAACGCAGGTTGCACAGGTCCAACGGCACGCCGTCCGCCGTCACGCACGGCAGGTACCCGGCATCCTTCATCCGCAGCCGGGCGTCACCGTGTTCCCGCACGTACGCGACGAACCGCCCGGCCAACGACCCCGCCGCCGGCTCCGACCGCGTGTACAGGTACTCGACGGTCCAAAACGGGTAGCCCGCCTCGACCCCCGCCGCCGCGTCGAACACCTTGCCGTCCAACGACAACGCGGTCAGCGCGTTCGTCTTCCGCGCCTCCGCCACGGACGGCGCGTCGGCGTACCCGATGGCCCCTTCCACCGCACCGATCTCGCGCACCACGTCCGCGTTCTCGTCCCGCTCGCAGCGGATCACGGGGGCCTCGGGCGCGCGGTCCTTCACCCGGCAGTCGTTGGACGACAACGCGCTCTCGGTCGTGCCCAGCACCCGCCGCTCGAACAGCTCCCGCGTGCCCGACTCGCCGCCCCGGCCCACGACCCTGATCGGCAACGGGTCACCGCCGCGCAGCTGGCTCCAGTCCGTGTAGACGCCGGCGTAGATCCCGCGCAGCTGCGGCACGGTGATGGTGTCCATCCCCACCGACCCGTGCACCACCACGTGGTACACCACGATCGCCAGCTGCTGCGCGTACACGCCCGGCACGTCCTGCTTGCCGTCCGACAGCGCCACCACACCGTCCGCGCCGCCCGCGACCTCGCGCACGCCCTGGATGCTGCCGGTCGCCGTCGTCGTGATCTCGGCGTCGCGGCACACCCGCTCGTACTGGTCGGCGATGGTGGCCATGGTCGGCATGAACACGCTCGACCCCTCCACCCGCAACGCGCCGGACGCGCACGCCACCGTCGCGTCGGTCGAGCTCTGCGGCCACGCCATCACCAGCACCAGCACGGCGGCGAGCACCGCGGCCAGACCGCCGGTGAACCTCGGCAGCGTGATCAGCCGCTCGGGGCGCTCGTCGTGCACGATCCCCGCGCCGCCGAGGTCGCCGACCACCTTCACGTCCTTGCCCAGCTCGCCGTCGGGGTTGCTGTCGGGCTCGCGCAGCACCACCAGCAGCTTGAACTTCTGCTTGCGCCGCAACGAGAGGTTCTCCAGCCGCACGCCGCGCCACACCGGCTCGCCGGGCGGCTCCGCGGACACCGCCAACCCGCCCCACCGGGCCACGCGCTGAGCCATCCGCTCCCGCACGGTCGGCAACGACGCCCGCACCGGTGTCGCGGCCGCCCCGACCGCCCCGGCCTGCCCGGTGTCGCTCTCCGTGCCGAAGAACTGGAGGGTCCGGCGGATCTCCGCCTTCAGCTCCTCCGACCCGGCCTCGGACACCCTGGCGTTCCACACGATCCGCTTGCCGAAGGTGAACGTCAGCGGCTTGTCGAAGTCCTCGCCGTCGATGTCGTAGCTGCCGGTGTTGCGGACCCGGATCACCACGATGCTCATCCGGTCCAGCACCCGCACCAGTTCCCGCAGCTGCGGCGAGTTCGGGTCGGTGCCGTCGTGCAACTGCTCCGGGCCGAGCCCGATCTTGGAGTTGTAGAGCACGCGGAACCCGAGCCGCTTGCGGCGCACGAACAGCCGGTCGATGACGGGCGTCGCGAACAGCAGCGCGATCGCGAGCGCGACCGGACCGGGGCCACCGAGGAAGTCCAACGCGGACCGCAGCACCTGCACACCCGATTCTCGGTCGGCGGACCGACCGGGAACCGGGTCATCACCGGACGTTCACCACGACTTCACGCCGTGGCAAGGGATTCCGCGCGCAGCCTGCCGCACACCTGCCTCGGAGCTCAGTGCCCCACGTCGATCACCACGCGGGTGGGCGAGTCGAGCAGGAACACCCGGTGCCACGAGTCGCGGCGCAGCCCGAGGCCGACGGTCAGGTTGGCCTCGAAGTCACCCGTGATCGCCACCGCCTGGACGTTGGCCAACGCGGGCGTCTCGAACTTGCGGGGACCGGTGTACGTGGAGTTGCCGTTGTCGTCGTGCGCCGCGGCCGGGGCCGAGCGCACCTCCAGGAAGTAGCTGCCCGGCAGCGGGACCGGGTTGCCGGAGCCGTCCTCGACCAGCCGGTCGACGCACCGGATGTAGAACTGCGGCCGGTGGCCGGAGAGGTCGAGCACGACGCGGTCGAAGTCGGCGTGTCTGCCGGAGCGGATGCCCGTCAGCACGGGCGTCTGCGTCATCGACATCCCGGCCGACAACGCCGAGGTCGACGCCGAGGTCGACGCCGAAGCGGCCGGGACCACCACCCCCACCGCGACCATCGCGAGAGCGAGCAGGGCGAGTTTTCCGAAGCGATTGTTCATGGGGCCCTCCGTGGGCTGACCGGCTCAGTGCCGGCACACCCCTAGAGACGTGTCGCACGTCACACGGTTGCGCGCGGATCGGCGAGGAAGTCCTCCAGCACCACGGGCGTGACGCCGTCGAGCTTGCACCGCTCCAGGAAGGCCACGAAGTCCTCCACGAACGTGTGCCGGAAGTGCATGAGCACGATGTCGCCGGGGTTGAGCCGGTTGCCCGCCTGGAACTGCACCACGCCGTCGTTGACCGCCGCCGTCCACATGACCAGGGCGGTGAACCCGCAGTCCGCGGCGGCCCGGCGGGTGGTGCGGTCGAAGTTGCCGAACGGCGGCCGGAACAGCGTCGGCTTCGCGCCGAGCTGGGCGCGCAGCAGGTCGGCGTTGCCGCAGATCTCCTGGCGCTGGAAGTCGTACGACGTGCCGTCGAGGTTCGGGTGGGTGGCGGTGTGCGCGTGGACCTCCGCCGCGCCGTGGAAGGACCTGAAGTAGTCGGCGTGGCCGTCGACGTGCTTGGAGTTCAGGAACAACGTCGGCTCGACGCCGCTCTTGCGCATCAGCTCCAGCGCGGCGGGGTGGCGGACGGCGCCGTCGTCGATGGTGATGAACACGTACGGCCGGTCGGTCTCGATGCGCCGGACCACGGGCACCAGGCCGTCGGTGGTCGGCGGGACGTGTTGCTGCGGCGTCCCGAAGCGGTACGGCTGCTGGAACACGGGGACGACCACGCCGCCCGGTCCCGGCACGGCGGTCGGCGGCGTCGTGGACGTCGTGGGCGAGGCGGACGTCGCCGTGCCCGTGGTCGCCATCGCGCCCGGTGGCCGCGGCCCCTGCGGCTCCGGCGCGCAGGCCACCGCGATGACGGCGGCCGCGACCGCCACTCCGATCCGTCTCATCCGGGTTCCCCTCCACCGGCCGTCACCCGATCAGGTGACGGTCCCGCGGGTGGAGACGTCCGACGACCACCGAGGTTGCCCGGCGGTCCGCCCTCGCCGGCGATAAGGTCGTCCGCGCCGACAAGATCACGTGTGGAGGACCTGATGAGCCTCGAACGACCCGTCGCACCCGACCCGTACGCGCTGCTGCCGGAGGTGGCGTCGTTCACCGTCAGCTCGACCGACGTGGCCGACGGCCGGCCGCTGTCGGAGGCACACCTGTTCGAAGGTGGCAACACCTCGCCGCAGCTGAGCTGGACCGGCTTCCCGGACGGCACCAAGAGCTTCGTGGTGACGTGCTTCGACCCGGACGCGCCGACGCCGTCCGGCTTCTGGCACTGGGTCGCGGTGAACATCCCGGTGACCACGACGTCCCTCGACACCGGCGCGGGCGCGTCGGACGACACGCTGCCCGACGGCGCGTTCCACGTGCGCAGCGACTTCGGCACGCGCGCGTTCGGCGGCGCCGCGCCGCCGCCCGGCGACCAGGTGCACCGCTACTACTTCGTGGTGCACGCGGTGGACGTCGAGAAGCTCGACGTGGACGGCGACGCGTCGCCCGCGGTGGTCAGCTTCAACCTGGCCTTCCACACCCTGGCGCGCGCGATCCTGGTGCCGACCTACGCCCACTGACGTGACCGGCGACGTCGCGGGAACAAGTGCCCCGCACCGCGGGTTGGAGCACGACGTGAGGCACTTCGACCTGGTCATCATCGGTTCCGGTTCCGGCAACTCCATCGCGGACGAGAGGTTCGCCGGCTGGAAGGTCGCGATCGTCGAGAAAGGCGTGTTCGGCGGCACGTGCCTGAACGTCGGGTGCATCCCGACGAAGATGTTCGTGCACACCGCCGACGTCGCCGCGGCACCCGCCTCGGGCGCGCGGCTGGGCGTCGACGCGCACCTCGACGGCGTGCGGTGGACGGACGTGCGCGACCGGATCTTCGGCCGCATCGACCCCATCTCCGAGGGCGGCCGCCGCTGGCGGGCCGAGGAGAACGCGAACGTCACCGTGTTCGCGGGCACGGCCAGGTTCACCGGCCCGAAGACCCTCGACACCGGCACCGGCGAGGTGATCACCGCCGACCGGTTCGTGCTGGCCGCGGGCAGCCGGCCGGTCGTGCCGGACGTCGCGGACCTGGCGTCCGCCGGCTACCACACCAGCGACACCGTCATGCGCCTCGACGCGCTGCCCCCGCGGATCACGATCCTGGGCAGCGGGTTCGTGGCGGCGGAGTTCGCGCACGTGTTCTCGTCGTTCGGGGTGGCGGTGACCGTGATCGCGCGGTCCGACCTGCTCCTGCGCCACGAGGACCGCGAGGTCGCCACCCGGTTCACGCAGGTGGCGTCGGAGAAGTGGGACGTGCGGCTGCGCCGCAAGGCGGTGCGGGCCGAGCGGGTCGACGGCGTGGTGCGCCTCCACCTCGAAGGCCCGGACGGCGCGGAGGTCGTGGAGTCGGAGGAACTGCTGGTCGCGGTCGGCCGGACGCCGAACTCCGACCTGCTGGACTTGGCCGCCACGGGTGTCGACGTGCACCCGGACGGCCGGATCGTCGTGGACGAGCACCAGCGCACCTCGGTCGAGGGCATCTACGCGATGGGCGACGTCAGCTCGGAGTACCAGCTCAAGCACGTGGCCAACCACGAGGCGCGGGTCGTGCAGCACAACCTGCTGCACCCGGACGAGCCGATCGCGTCGGACCACCGGTTCGTGCCGGCCGCCGTGTTCTCGTCGCCGCAGGTGGCGTCGGTCGGGTTGACCGAGGAGCAGGCCGTCGCGCGCGGCGTGCGGTACGTGGCGGCGTCGCAGGCCTACGCGTCCATCGCGTACGGCTGGGCGATGGAGGACACCACGGGCTTCGCGAAGGTGCTGGCCGACCCGGACACCGGGCTGATCCTGGGCGCCCACGTGATCGGGCCGCAGGCGTCGAGCGTGATCCAGCCCGTGATCCAGGCGATGAGCTTCGGCCTGGACGCGCGGACGATGGCGCGGGGCCAGTACTGGATCCACCCGGCCATGCCCGAGGTGATCGAGAACGCGCTGCTCAACCTGCCGCTGACCTGACCGCCCCAGCAACGCCCCGGACACGGGCGACCCGGCCGCACCCCTCGCGCGGCCGGGTCTTTTGTATCCGTAACCGACACATCGCACCGGACGGCCCCGGCGTTATCCGCACCCGTCCAACCTCACGCGAACTTCACGGCGACCCCGCCCGCCGACCACCGGAACCCGACCTCGCGAACCCGGCCGGGCGACCGCCGACTAGACCGTGCGCGGCCGGCCCGCGACCCAGCCCAGCACGGTCAGCACGACCAGCAACACCGCCAGGACCAGCATCGACACGGTCCACGTCCCGGTCACCCCGCGCAGCACGCCGAACGCGAACGGGCCGGACGCCGAGATCAGGTAGCCGAGGCTCTGCGCCATCGCCGACAGCCGCGCCGTGTCCGCGCCGGACGACGTCCGCAGCGAGATCATCACCAGCGCGAGCGGGAACATGCCCATGCCGACGCCGATCAGCACGACCCACAGCCCCGGCGCGGCGGCGGGCGCGAGCGCCAGGCCCAGCACGCCCAGCACCGACAGCACGCCGAGCACGACCACGAGCCCGGACTGGCTGCGCCGCCGTGCGGCCAGCGGCGGGACGATCAGGCTCACCGGCACGCCGAGCACCATCGTGATGGCGAGCAGCAGCCCGGCGGTGGTCCGGTCGACGCCCGCGTCGCCGAGGATCTGCGGCAGCCACCCCATGACGGTGTAGGCGAGCAACGACTGCAGGCCGAAGAAGACGGTGATCACCCACGCCAGCGGGCGGCGCACCATCGACCGGCCGACGACCGGCCGACGCGTGACGGGCCGGGCGGAGGAGCCGTGGCGGGCCGCCGCCAGCCAGATCACCAGCGCGGCCAGCGACAGGAACGCCCACGCGCCCACGGCGAGCCGCCACGACCCGAAGGCGGATTCGAGGCCCGGGGTGAAGGCCGCGCCGAGGGCCGCGCCGGCGGCGAGGGCGGCCGTGTAGACACCGGTCACCAGGCCGACCCGGCCGGGGAACGACTCCTTGACGACCACGGGGATGAGCACGTTGCAGACCGCGATGCCCGCGCACGCGATGAACGTGCCGCCGAGCACCGCCGCCGGGCCGTCCACGACCCGCAGCACGAGGCCCGTCGTCAGCACCAGCAACGACAGCCCGACCGCGCGGGCCATGCCGAGCCGCCGGCCCAACCAGGGCGCGAGGAACGCGGCGAAGCCGAAGCAGACCGTGGGAACGGCGGTCAGGAGGCTCGTCCACGCGGTGGAGACGCCGAGCGACACCCGGACGTCGCCGAGCACGGACGCGAGGCTCGTGACGGCCGGGCGGAGGTTCGCCGCGGCGAGCGCTACGCCGATCGCCAACAGGGTGCTGCCGACCAGGGCAACTTGGCGGTTCCGCCCCACCCCACCGGCGGCGGTACCGCCAGGATGGGCCCCGGTCGTCACCTCGCCGCCGGTTCCGGTGGCAAGGTGAGCGGTCGGCGGTGACCAGTCTGGCTGGGTCTGCTGGATTGCCACGCGACTACTATCGCAGACATGGGATGTTCGGATGAAAGGACGATGCTGTGCCGTTGGCCACTACTCGACGGACCGGGCTCGTCGACCAGGTGATCGACCAGATGAGAAGCGCGATCGCCGCCGGTGAGTGGCCGGTCGGCCGACGCATCCCGCCGGAGCCGGAGCTGGTCAGCGCCCTCGGCGTGGGCCGCAACACCGTGCGGGAGGCGGTGCGCGCGCTGTCCCACGCCGGGCTGCTGGAGGTGCGCCAGGGCGACGGCACGTTCGTCCGCGCGACCAGCGAGCTGTCCGGCGCGGTCCGCCGCATGTGCGGCACCGAGCTGCGCGAGGTGCTCCAGGTGCGGCGGACGCTGGAGGTCGAGGGCGCCCGGCTCGCCGCGACCCACCGCACCGACGAGGAGCTGCGCAAGCTGGAGGCGCTGCTGGCGGAGCGGGACGACGCGCTCGCCGCCAAGGACTGGACCCGGCTGGTCGAGCGCGACACCGCGTTCCACGTGCTGCTCGTCCAGTGCTCCCACAACACCCTGCTGGCCGAGCTGTACCAGGGCCTCACCGAGGCCGTCCGGGCGAGCATCACGGCCGCCGTGGAAACCGACCACGAGGACGACCAGGTGTCGCACACCGGCCTGCTCGACGCGGTGCGCGACCGGGACTCCGCCCGTGCCGCCGCCGAGGCGGGCAGCTTCCTCGAAGAGCTGCTGGAGCGCCACGGGGACTGACCGACCGACCCACCGCGCCACCACCGACGTCCCGGCCACGCGACGCCACCGCCGACCGCCACCGCCACCGCCACCGCCACCGCCACCGCCCGAGGCAATCACCGCGCGAGGCAACCGCCCAACGCGACCGCCGCGCAAGGCGACCGCGAGACGACCGCCCGACCTGGCGACCGCGCGAACCACCCGACGCGACCGCCGGCGAGGCCGCCGGAGGCCTGCGAGGCCGTCAGGGCCACCGCGACACCCGGCCCGGTCACGCCGTCTCGCGCTGCTCCCAGCAGGACCGCAACGCGGCGAGCGTGGCCGTGACGGCGGGCC
>NZ_JBHTLK010000097.1:0-24836 GCF_042678885.1 Saccharothrix hoggarensis | reverse complement strand
GGCCGACGAGGCACGGCGCACGCGCGGCGCTCCCCTGCCGCCGGCCGAACGCGGTGACGTCGACCGGATCACCGCGCGCGCCACGGCCGCCCTGGGGCCGGAGGCCTTCGCCGAGCACTTCGCCCGCGGTGCGGCGATGACCCCGGATCAGGCCGCCGGCTGACGTCCGGCAGCGGTCACGACGGCTCGCCCGCGTCCCGTTCGCGCAGGTACCGCGTGTGGTCGGCCTGCTGGTTCACGTCGGCCGCGTACACGCGCTCGGCCAGCCGGTGCGCCTCGGCCTCCAGCAGCCCGAGCTGGGTCACGAGCTCGTCGCCGGGGCTCGGCTCGCCGCCCGCGCGCTGCTTCACCGCGAACCACCACGGCAGGTTCAGGTACGTCTGCACGGACAGCGGCAGGTCGGTGCGCGCCAACCGGACGACGGTGTGCCGGAGGTCGGGGTTGGCCGCCAGGGCGTCGGGGCGGGCGAGCAGGTCGTCCAGCACGGCCGCGACGCGGCGCACGCCGTCCACCGCCGGCGACGGCATCCGGGACGCCTGCGCGGTCAGCTCGCGGACCAGCCCGTCGAGGTCGGCGCGCAGCCGCCCCGCCTCGGTAACGGCGTCGACCGGCACCAGCCGGACCCGCTCCGGCGGCGCGAGCAGCGCGCCCACCGCGTACAGCCCGGCGACGACCAACGGCCACGCGCCGCCGACCACGCCGGTCAGGTGCAGCAGCACGCCGACGAGCCCGCCGACGCAGCCGACGAGGTTCTTGGTGGAGCCCAGGAAGCGGATCATTGGTAGCCGCGGATCTCCTGGAACACGCCGCCCAGCTCGGCGTTGCGCGCGTCGAACACCTTGCCGCCGGTCAGGGCGGCGACCTCGGACAGCTCCACGTTGCTGCCCTCGCCGAACAGCACCGTGAACACGGGCACCTCCCGCATCGGCTGGGGCAGCCTGCCGAACGACGCCGTGAAGTCGGCGAGGCCCGAGCCGTTCGCGTTCTCGCCGTCGGTCATCAGCACGATCGACGTGAACCGGTCCGGGTCGGCCGCCATCAGCGGACCCATCACGTCGTACGCGCGGGACAGGCTGTCGTAGATCGCCGTGCCGCCGCCATCGGTCAGGCCCTGCGCGTACGCCTCGATCTCCGCCAGACCGGCCCCCGGGTCGCCCTCGGGCAGGGTGAACGTCCGCGGTGTGCCGGGCGTCGTGTTGAACGGCAGCATGGTCACCTCCTCGCGGCTGCGGAACCGGCGGAAGCGGCCGGTGAGCGAGTCGTCCGCGCCGGTCAGGCCGACCAGCGCCGACCGGAGCGACTCGATCCGGTCACCCGCCATGGACCCGGACGTGTCGAGCACGTACAGCGTGCGCGACGGGCGGCGGATCTCGTTGAAGTAGGCCGAGAGCAGCGCGTCGACCGACTCGCGGGCGGCTGGGAACGGCAGCTCGACCAGGTCGCGCACGGCGAACCGGGCGTCCGGCTCGACCCCCGGCACCACGGGCCGCCGGTGCGTGGTCTCCATGATCCGCCGCTGCGCGTCGGGCGTGCGCAGGTGGTCGGTGAGCCGCTGGTGCGCGCCGCGCGCGTCGTCACCGGCGTCGGCGAGCAGGGTCAGGGGGTAGTCCGCGGTGACCACGCCGTCGGACGGGTAGACGATCGTGAGCGGTTCGGGCAGGTTCCCGGCGGCGTTCATCGACAGCAGCACGGACTCGTAGTTGATCAGCCCGTCGACGCGCGCGCCGACGTCCTCGCCGCTCGCCCGGCGCCGGTAGGCCTCCGACAGCCAGCCCGACGAGCCCGCCGACAACGCCTGCGCGGCGAAGAACTCCTTCAGCTCCGGCGTGACGGCCGCGATCTGGCCCGCGTCCACGGCGTTGCCCGCGCCGGCCAACGCCGACGCCACGCCCACCAGGGCGGAGAAGCCGGAGTTCGACGCGGACGGGTCGGTCATGCCGTAGGTGAACGCCCGGCGCCCGGCGTGGTCGGCGATCTCGCCCCAGCCGACCCGCCGGTCCGCCCAACCGAGCCGCCGCGCCGAGGACGTCGACAGGCCGAGCACCACCGGCGAGCTCATGACCTTGACCTGGTTGCCGAGCCGGCGCGCGGCCTCCGGGATGCCCGCCGGGTAGCGGTTGGAGGAGAACCAGACGGCGTCGTACTTGCCGTCGACCTCGCCCTTCGCCAGCGCCTCCGCGCCTTCCAGGGTGCCGGTGAAGGTGAACTTCACCTCGATCCCGGTGGCCTCGGCGGCGTCCTCCAGCACCGGCTGCATGTCGGCGAGCTCGCTGCCCGCGAGCACCCGCAGCACACCGGGTTCGGGTGGACCGGCGGGCCGGTCCGGGTCCGGCGCGTCGGACGTGCACGCGGCCGCCAGCAGCACGACCGGCAGCAACAGGGCCGGCAGCAGCGCTGTCCTCATCGTTCCCCCTCGACGGCCGTCGCGTCGTGCGAGCGGCGCAGGTGCTCTTCGGCGCGGCGGATCTCCCCCGACAGCGACTCGACCGTCACCGCCATGCTGCGCACCGCGTCGGCCCGGTAGCCGTCCACGGCGTCGATCGCGGCGTAGATCCGGTCGAACGACGCGCGGATCGTCTCGACCGCGACGGCGGGGTCGCTGCCCGCGCGGCGGATCTCGGCGCTCTGGAGGTCCAGCAGCTCGGTGTTGGCCCGGATCAGCCCGTCCGTGGTGGACCGCAACGCGGCGATCTCGTCCAGCACGTCCCGTTGGCTCGCCAGCGCTCCGCTCACCACGACCGCGACCCGCAACGCGGCCACGGTCGTCGTCACGGCGCGCTCCACGCCGCGGATCAGCTCGTCGTTGTTGCGGCGGACCAGGTCCAGCGCCAGGTAGCCCTGCGCGCTCACCGCGAGCTGGGTCAGCAGGTCCTGGTGGCGTTGCCGGATCGGGTGCAGCACGTCGGCGCGCAGCGCCCTGGCCCGGTCCGGGTCGGTCAGGTCGAAAACGTCGGCCTGCCGGTCGACCGCGGCGTCCACGGCCTCGGCGAACGCGGCCGCCTCGGACAGCTTCCCCATCGCCCGCCACAGCCGCTCCCGCTCGCCTTTGATGGCGGCGTTGTCGCGGCGCAGGACGTCCTGCCGCTCGCGCAGCTCGACCACCAGCGCGTTCACCGGCTCGCCCGCCGCGCGGTAGCGGTCGAGCGCCTTCTTGGCGGCGTTGGCGACGGGGAACACCTTGAGCAGCTTGCGGCCGGTGATGGGCAGCCTGGCCGGGTCCAGCTCGGCGACGGCGCGGCGCAGGCCCGACAGCGACGTCGTGACGCGGACCTGGGGCGCGTCGTCACGCGACGCGCGGGCCGAGCGATCCAGCATCGCGCCCGCCACGGCCGCCGCGGCCCGCATGTCCGCCTCGCCGACCACCAGCGCGTCGTCCAGCGCGGCGGTGAACTCCGGCGACCGGACGTCCAGCGCGCCCAGGCGTTCAGCGAACTCCTCGGCCCGGCGGGCGATGTCCCGGCGCGTGTCGTCGCCGAGCGCGATCAGGCCCGCCGCGCGCTCCACCGGCACCGGCGGCACGGGTTCCGGCGGGGTGAGCGTGAACTCGTCCATCACTTCGCGACCGCGTCGAGGAGCCGTTCCAGCGTCTCGAACGACGGCGGCTCCACCACGTCGACCAGGTCGGCCGGCGCCTTGTCGCCGACGACCTCGGCGAACAGGCGCGGGTCGCTGGTGCGGAAGCCGAACGTGGCGGCGAGGCGGCCCAGCTCGGGGTCGGTGCTCAGCAGCCGGCCGACCTCGTCGCCCTTGCCGGACAACGGGACCAGCGTGTGCTTGGAGTAGACGGTGGGCGCGAGGTAGAGCAGGCGCATGTCGGGGCGGATCGAGCCGTCGTCGCGCACCAGCCGGTCGAGGTACTGCGACTCGTAGATCAACGCCAGGGGCGTCTTGCCCATGCCGGCGGCGAGGTAGTCCTCGAACGGCCCCTCGGTGCTGTTCTGCGTGTAGCCCTGGTCGCGGAAGAGGCGGGCGACGTCGGGCAGGACGGCCGCCTCCTGCTCGGGCGTGCCGACGACGGTGTCGCCGTTGGCGACGAACGACACGATCGACAGGTACATCGCGGCGGAGTTCGACTCGCCCGGGTTGGTCGTGGTGATCAGGACGTTCTTGCGGGCCGGGTAGGCGGTGTTGCCGGGCAGCTGGTCCCAGCGCGTGCCCGCCTTGGCCAGCTCCAGGTACTTCGCGACGTCCAGCACGCGGTAGTCGCCCGCGCCCTTGGTCACCACGCCCGCGGCTTCGAGCAGCGCCGCGATCGGCTCGAACGTGGCCACGGCCATCGGCGACTGGAACGGCGTGTGCGCGGCGGTGGTGCCGCGGTCGCGTTGGATGCGCTGCGCGGCGGGCGCCGAGGACGGGAACGCGAACTCGTACTTGCCGAGGTCGACGGAGGTGGCGATCTGCCGTGAGCCGGCCGTGTCCACCTCGATCCTCAGGCCGTGCCCGGCGAACGCGTCGACCACGCGCCGGTCGCTGAAGAACGCGAGCTTCTCAGAGCCGATGACACCGCGCACGGTGGTCAGCTCGCTCCCCGCGCCGCCCTCCGCGTCGTCCGGACGGCCCCACACGACGACGGCGACGACCGCGGCCAACAACACCACGGCCAGGCCGATGGACAACCGGCGTTTCACTGGACCCGCTCACCCCCGCGCTCATCCTGATCATCTCTCCCGTTCGACTCGTTTGACGCGCGGAGCGGCGATCAGCGGGCGAACGGTTGGTGAACGGCAGGCGTCGATCCGGCCGCGCGCACGGCGGCGGCCACCGTGACGGCGCAGGCGACGTACGCGGCGGTGCGGTGCGAGGTGAGTTCGGCGAGCGCGGGACCGGCGAGCGCGCCGACGAACGTCGCCACCGCCTCGCCGGTGAACATCACCGCGCTGACGCGCCCCAGCACGTCGGTGGGCGTCACGCGTTGGATCGCGGTCTGCGTGACGACCAGCGCGGCCGAGCCGGACAGGCCGATGAGCACGGCGGATGGCGCCGCCGCAGTGAGCGTGCGGGAGCTGAACAGCAGCACGAACCCCGCGGCGGTGACGACGAGCGCGCCGGCGAGGAGGGGTCCGGTGCGCGCCCGGTCGACGAGGAAGCGGGTGAGGGGCGCGCCGAGCAGGAACCCGACGCCGAGCCCGGACATCACGAGGCCGATCGCCGTGCTGCCGCCGAGGGTGACGATGCCGAACGGCACCAGCAGCGCGCTCAGCGAGGCGTTCGCCGCGAGGAACACCGTGCTGACGACCAGCAACGCCGATGTCGTCCGGTCCGCCCGGAGGAACGCGAACCCCTGGGCGAACTCCTTCGCGAACTCCCGGGCGAACCGGCGGGTGACGGCGCGCGTGCTCCTCGCCGTCGCCCGCTTGGACATCAGCACGAGCAGAACCGCCGAGACCAGG
Organism: Saccharothrix hoggarensis; assembly: GCF_042678885.1. Lineage (GTDB taxonomy): Bacteria > Actinomycetota > Actinomycetes > Mycobacteriales > Pseudonocardiaceae > Actinosynnema > Actinosynnema hoggarensis. The sequence continues at coordinate 19,446 of NZ_JBHTLK010000097.1, read as the reverse complement.
TAGCTCCCGACGTCGGCCAGCACCAGCGCGGGGAACCCTAGGACGCCCATCAACGCGCCGCCCAGTGGCGCGCCGACGAGACGCGCCACGCCGTCGGTGACGGAGTTCAACGCGTTCGCGCCGCTCAACGCGCTGCCCGTGCCGACGACGACCGGCGTGTGGGCCTGGGCGGCCGGGCGGAACACCGCCGTACCCGTGCTCTCCACGACGACCGCGACGTAGACGAGCCAGAGGTCGCCGGGGCCGCGGACCAGGAGGAGCAGCCCGACGGCGCCGGCCCGCAGCACGTCGGCCGCGACCATCACCTTCCGCCGGTCCCACCGGTCGGCCACCACCCCGGCGACCGGGCCGAGCACGACGAGCGGCAGGAACTCCGCGGCCAGCGCCGCGCCCGCCGCCATCACCGAGCCGGTCAGGTGGAAGACGTGCGCGGGCACGGCCACCACGAGCAGCCAGGTGCCGAACACGCTGACCGTCCGCGCCGCCCACAGCAGCCGGAAGTCCCCGACGCGCAACGCAGCCAGCACACGACCCCCTGTGGTTATCTCCACAGGATAGCCACAGAGGTTAGTGTTCTGACAAGATAAGGCCGTGGGACACGACCTGGGGCAGCGGCTACGAGCCCTGCGGGCGGCGAGCGGGCGCACGGTGGCCGCCGTCGCCGCCGACGCGGGACTCTCGGTGCCGTACGTGGCGAACCTGGAGAACGGCCGGGGCAACCCGACCGCCGACGCGCTCACCCGCCTGGCGGAGGCGCTCGGCACCACGCTGACCATCGGCTTCGCCGACTCCGCCGAGCAGCCGGCCGAACTGCCGGCCGCCCTGGTCCGGCTCGGCCGCACGCCCAGGTTCCGCCGCGATGTCCGGGCGCTGGCCGAGGCCACCGGTCAGGACGCCACCGACCTCGCCGGCCGACTGCTGGACGTCCTCGCCAGGCTGGCCGCGCTCACCGGCCGCGACCTCGCCGAAGCGGACTGGCTGCGCCTGCTGGACGCCCTCCTGCTCGTCGCCCTGCACCCGAACCCGGGCACACAGCCCGCTCAGTAGGCCATGAACAGGATCTCGTCGCGCGAGTAGTCGTGGCCCGGGTGGTTCTCCTTGAGGTGCTGCTGGGTCTTGGCCACCAGGTCGTCCTCGTCCTGCCCGGTGATGTGCTCTCCGCACGGGCAGCTGATGTTCTTCTTCATCGCAATCCTCCGCTGGTGATCTCCGCGTCGACTCTACTGAAACCGCCGGTGTTGTCGACCGGCGTGCGAGCACGACGGCAAGCCACGAGAGGCGGTCAGCCGACGGCGTCCAGCACGGCCGCGACCAGGCGGTGGTTCCCGGGCGCGCCACCGCCGCGACCGGCGGGAAGCGGCGCCGCGTGTGGCTGTGCGCGATGCCGCCGCGCGGGTCGGCGAACGCCTGCGCGCCCACCACACCGCTGTGCCCGAACGCGTCCGCGCCGAGTGCGGGGTACCGCACGGCCTGCGCCTCGAACCCGAGGAGGAGGTGGTCCCGCTCCCCCGTCACCAGGTCCGCCCGGTCGCCCGGCGCACCACCTCGCCGGTCAACGCGTCGATCGCCAGGGCGTGGTAGCCGTGCCCTTCCGTCCACAAGGGACGCTCACCGGCCGGCCGCGCGGCGAGGAGCCGGTCGTCGGACAGCTCGGCCGCGGTGAACCCGCCGGGCACGCCGACGAGCCCGGCGCGGTGCGCGAGCAGGTCCCGCAGCGTGATCCGCCCCTTGCCGGAGGCGGCGAACTCCGGCCGGTGCCACGCGACCGCGCGGTCGAGGTCCAGCACGCCGTCCTGCACGAGGAACGCGACGACGAGGTGCGCCGCGCCCTTGCCCGACGAGTACAGCGCCGGCCACGCGTCCTCGGCGAGCCCCGCCCACAGGTCCACGACGCGGCGGCCGTGGTGGTGCACGGCGAGCTGGGCGCCGAGGCCCGGCTCACCGGCCACGACCGCCGCGAACTCGTCGCGCACCCCCTCGAACCCGGGCGCGACGGCACCGTGGACGGTCGTCAGGCGGCGGCGACCGCGCGGGCGAACTTGACGACGCGCTCGGCCTGCACGCGGGCCGCCGCGCGCACGGTCTCGTCCACGGTCGCCGTGCCGCCCGCGTCGTGGTGCGAGGTGCCGTACGGGTTGCCGTCGGCGAACTTGTCGGGGTGCGTGTAGCCGGGGGCGACGACGATCCCGCCGAAGTGGTGGAACGTGTTGGCCAGCGCGAGCAGCGTCGACTCGTGGCCGCCGTGCAGCGTGCCGGTCGAGGTGAACCCGCTGTAGACCTTGTCCGCCAGCAGACCCTGCTGCCAGACCGGGCCGAGCGTGTCGAGGAACTGCTTGAGCTGCGCGGCGACGTTGCCGAACCGCGTGGGCGTGCCCATCACGACCGCGTCGGCCCACACCAGGTCGTCGGCGGTGGCGAGCGGGACGTCCGCAGTCGCGGCGACGTTGGCCGCCCACCCCGGGTTGCCGTCGATCGCGGACTGCGGCGCCAGCTCGGCGACCTTGCGGAGCCGCACCTCGGCGCCCGCCTTCTCGGCCGTGTCGGCGATCTCCTGGGCGATCTGGGCGATGTTGCCGGTCGCCGAGTAGTACACGACCGCGACCTTGACGCGACTGTCCACAGTGGCCCCCTCCTGCTGCTGGATCATGAGCAGGACGATATAGTCACCTATAGATATAGTCAAACTTAGTGACTATCACCTCAGGTGACCAAGGAGCCGCATGCGTCGAGGCGAGCGCAAGCAGACCGAGCCCGACCTGGGCGTCCTCACCGGCCGGCTCCTGTTCGCCGTGCAGGAGGAGCTGTTCGACGCCCTCGCCCGGCGGGGGTTCGCCGACCTCCGCCCGCTGCACGGCGCGGTGCTCGCCTACCTGGACGAGGAGGGCAGCCGGGCCACCGACCTGGCCCGGCGCTCCGGCCAGCACAAGCAGGTCGTCGGCAAGGCGCTGGACGAGCTGGAGGCGCTCGGGTACGTCACCCGCCGCCCCGACCCGGACGACCGGCGGGCGAAGGTCGTCGTCCCGACCGGGCGCGGGCTCGACCAGATGCGCCAGTCCGACGCGATCATGGCCGGCATCGAGGCCCGGCACGCCGAGCGCGTCGGCGCGGAGGCCTTCGACGCGTTCAAGCGGCTGTTCCGACAGGTCGCGGACGACCAGCGGGGCTGGCGCGGCTGAGGCACGACACGGGAGCGGCCTCCCGGCGACGATGCCGGGAGGCCGCTCACGGGCGGCGGGTCAGCCCGCGTGCGCCTCGAACTCGGACAGCTGCCCGGCCGGCCAGCCGGTGTTCCCGGTGAACGTCACCCGCAGGAAGCGGTGGTTCGCGGCGACCGGGATGGTGACCTGGTTGCCGGTCTCCGGGTCGAACCGGTACCCGGCCGACGCCACGAGCTGGCCGTACGTGCCGCCGTCCGCGCTGCCGGACACGCTCAGCGTCTGCGTGCGGGCGGCCCACGCGGCGGCGGGCGGGAGCTTCAGCACGATCCGGTTCACGCCGATCCGCGTGCCCAGGTCCACGGTGAAGGTCTGCGGGAACTGGTTGTTGGCGCTCTCCCAGTAGGTGTTCGCGTCACCGTCCACCGCGGCGGCCGCCGGGAAGCCGCTGTTCGCGCTGGACGCCGTCACCGGCTTCGCCCTGGCCACGTTGCCGGCCGGGGGCGGGGTGGTCGTGGTGGTGCCGCCGGACGCGTAGACCTCCAACTCGGACAGCTGCCCGGCGGGCCAGCCGGTGTTGCCGGTGAACGTCAGCCGCAGGTACCGGTGCGCGCCCGAGACGGGGATCGTCACCTGGTTGCGGGTCGCGGGGTCGAACCGGTACGCGGCCGACGCGACGACCTGGCCGTACGTGCCGCCGTCCGCGCTGCCGGACACGCTCAGCGTCTGCGTGCGGGCCTCCCACGCGGCGGGCGGCGGGAGCTTCAGCACCAGCCGGCCGACGGACTCCGATCGGCCCAGGTCGACCGTGAGCGACTGCGGGAACTGGTTGTTCGCGCTCTCCCAGTAGGTGTTCGCGTCACCGTCCACCGCGGCCGTGGCCGGGAAACCGCCGTTCGCGGTCGTCGCCGTGACCGACTTGCCGCGCGCCAGGTTGCCGCCCGGAGGAACGGTGGTCGTCGTGGTCGTGGTGGTGGTCGTCGTCGTGGTGCTGGTGGGCGGGTTGGTGGGGTCGGTGTAGATCGGGTCCGGCCACGGGCCGCAGTACGGCGTGCCGTCCCAGCCGGAGTTGCCCGTGCCCCTGGTGATCTGGAAGCCGTTGTCCCCCAGGCAGCTGTAGATCCCGGCCCGGCCGAGGCCGGTGGCCGTCACGTTGGTGAAGGACGCGGAGCCGGGCGACTGCAGCTGGATGCCGAACGTGCCCGCGCCGTTGATGCGCACACCGTTGAAGTGCACGTTGGTGATCGTGCCGCTGATGAACTGGATGGCCTCGTAGTTGCTGTCGATCAGGTCGGTGTCGGTGACGTCGATGCGGCCGTTCATCGCGCCGTCACGGGCGTCGAACCACAGCGCGCCCACGCCGAACTGCCAGTTCGAGTCCAGCACGCCGGCGCGCAGGGTGGTGTTGCGGGACAACGTGGTCGTGCCGGACAGGGGCACCGAGGAGAACCGGTTGCCGACGTGGATGCCGCCGCCCTGGTCCTGGGTGTCCGCCACGACGTTCTCGGTGGCGGTGTTGTCCCGACCGCCGTAGATGGCGATGCCGTTGGCCTTCATCGGCACGACCACGGTGTTGCGGCGGATCGTGTTGCTGTGGTCGGCCTGCTGCTCGGACCAGAACGCGATGCCGTCGTCGCTGATGTTGCGGAACAGGTTGTGCTCGATCAGCACGTTGCTGATGCCGCGGTGCAGGTTCATGCCGTCGGCGAGCTGGTCGACGACCTTGTTGTTGCGGATGGTGAGGCCGGAGAACGGACCGTCCAGCCACAGCCCGACCTTGGTGTGCTGCAGGAACATGCCGGAGATCACCGAGCCGCCGCCCAGCGCGCCGCCGATGGCGTTGACCTGGTCGCAGTCGACGCGGTTGGTGACCTCGCCGATGATCGCGAAGTCGTGCAGGCCGACCCGCGTGCTCACGCCGCTGTTGCCGCCCTGGCCGCAGCTCGACGGTTCACCGAGGCCGTAGAAGCCGACCCGGTCGCCGGAGACGACGCTGTGCCAGTGGCCCGCGCCGCGGACCGTCACCTGGTCCACGGTGATGTGCTTGGTAACGGTGAACCGGCCCGCCGGGATCCACACCTCGCGGCCGGACGCCCTGGCGGCGGCGATCGCGGCGTCGAAGGCCCCGTTGTCGTTCGTGCCGTCGTTCGGGGTGGCGCCGTGCTCGGTGACGGAGACGGAGTTCGCGGGCCGCGCGGCCGGGGGCGCGACGAGCTCGAAGTCGGCCAGGTCGATGGTGTACGACGGCGCGGTGTCGCCCGCGTCCACCTGGAGCCTCACCTTGGAGCCCGCGGGCAGCGTGCTCGGGAACAGGGCGCGGGTGGAGTCGTACAGGTGGTGCGGCTTGCCCTGGTTCGGGTCGTTCGCGTACGGGTAGCCGCCGTAGCGCCACGCGTACTTCGACGTGAGCGTGAGGCTGCTCGTCTTGGCGCCGTTGAGGTAGAGCGACAGCGGGGCGGTGATGCCCGCGCCGCCGTTGCCGTCCGGGATGCTGTACCGGAGGTCGATCGAGTTCGCGGGCTCGGTGAGGGTGAACTCGACGTACTTGCCCTGACCGGACAGCGTCACGGCGCGGCGGCCGGACGCCTCCCCCTCCAGCGTGCCCTGGCGGCGGCCGGGGCCGATCTTCGTGCCGTTCGTGGCGGCGGCCTCGGCCTCGTGCTCGACGAAGGGCACGTCGGCGCCTCGGCCGGGGATGTCGAACGGCGACGTGGCGACGGCCGCCGCGGCGATCTCGGCGGAGACCGCGCTCGGCGCCGCCGCGACGGCTATCGCGGCCACCAGGGAGGTGGCCACCGCCGCCGCGCCGAGCGCCAACGGGCGCCGGAGGGTGGGGTCGACTCGCATGGGTTCAGCCCTTCGTTGGACGGGACCTCGAAAGCTGCGGGCAGGGATGTCACGGGGTGTGGCGTGGCGCACACCATAAGCGCGTCGACTCGCGACCCGCAAGATGTGAACGGGATAACGCAAATTGTTGACGATCGTCCTGGTCGCACGCATGCAGCGGTTTCACCGGCACGACACGGAGGTCTGTCCAGCGGTTTCAGGGTTCATCGGGCGATGGGACGCGCGCCGACGCGGCCAGGCCTTGCAGACGGCTTGCGCTGGCTTGCGTTCGTTTGCGGGCGCGGTTCAGGCGTATCGGGGCACGCTTGAGGGCTGTCCGGGCCATCGCCCACCGTGCCCGACCACTCCGCGGTGGACGCCGTCGCGCGCGACCACCCAGCGGGCGGACGTGCCCGTCGGGGCGACCAGCGTGCCGTCGAGGTCGAACAGGACGAGCCCTGGGCAGCAACGGCCCTCGGGTCAGGACAGGCGGCTGTCCTCGCGGGCCGAGGCCGGTCCGACGACCAGGTCGCCCACGGCGCCCTCGTCCAGCAGCTCCAGGAAGACGTCCACCAGCTCGGGGTCGAACCGGGCGCCACGCCCGGACCGCAGCTCCCGCACGGCGTGCTCGTGGGTCAGCGCCCGGCGGTGCGGGCGGTCGGCGCGCATCGCCGCCCAGGCGTCGCACACGGACAGGATGCGGGCTTCGACGCGGATGGCGTCGCGGGTGAGCCCGGCCGGGTAGCCGGCGCCGTCCCACCGCTCGTGGTGCTGGCGGATCACCTCCGCCACCTCGCCGTGGTCCGGCAGCACGCCCACCATGCGCGCGCCGCTGTCCGGGTGCTCGTGCAGGAGGTGCCACTGCTGGTCGGTCAGCGGACCGGACTCGGTGAGCAGGTCGTCGGGCAGCACGATCATGCCGACGTCCAGCAGCCGTCCGGCGCGGTGCACGGTGCGGATCTCGCCCGGGGTGCGCTTCAGCCGCTCGGCCACGGTCCTCGCCCACTCGGCGATGGCCAGGCTCCGGCCCGGACTCGCCACGCGCAGGTCGACCAGGTCCGCGACCTGGTTCAGGTAGTCCACCGCGACGTCCTCCCGGTGCTCGGTGAGCGATGTGCCACCGGCGACCGCGCGATCCCTGCCGAGGTCCTTGGCGAGGTACAGCGCGCGGTCGGCCGCCGACACCAACGCGGACGCGGTGCCGTAGTGCGGCGCGAACGCGGCGGTGCCGGCCGAGAGCGTAACCGTCACGGAACGTCGCCCGCTCACAGCGATCGGGTGGTGCGACACGCCGTGCCGCAGCCGTTCCGCCAACCGGTTCAGGTTGTCCGCGTCCGCACCGGTCGCGATCAGCGCGAACTCCTCGCCGCCGTACCGGGCGAGGACGCGTTCCTCGCCGGCCACGGCCCGCAGCCGGTTGGCCACCTCGACCAGCACCCGGTCGCCCGCCGGGTGCCCGAACCGGTCGTTGATCGACTTGAACCGGTCCACGTCGAGGATCACCACGCCGAGCGGGCTGCCGGCGCGCCGGGCCCGCGCCACCTCGTCGGCGAGCCGCGCCTCGAAGTAGCGGCGGCTGCGCAGCCGGGTGAGGCTGTCCGTGATGGCGAGCCGCCGCTGGTCGACGGCCAGGCCCGCGAGCCGGGTCGCGGTCAGCGCGAACAGCACCGCGCAGCCGACGGCGATCACCGGAACGTCCCGCCGCACGCCGTTGAAGTGCTGCACGAACAGCACCAGCGGGCCGATCAGCGCGCCCGCCGACAGGATGGCCAGCCGGGGCCAGCTCAGCCGCAGCGCGGGCACGTCGACGGCCTGCGCCATCCGACCCATCGACGGGTGCAGGGCGCACGCGCCGAGCGCCAGGTTGCCGGTCAGCCAGATCGCGTCGAGGAAGTTGCCCGCCTCGTAGCTGAGGTCGAGCCGCTGGAGCACGTACACGGTGTCGGCGGTGAGGATCGCGGCGAGCCACAGCGCCAGCAGCACGAACGACGCGTCACGCCGGCCGCCGCCGAACAGCAGCCGCAGCGACACCAGCAGCAGCACCAGGTCCATCAGCGGGTACGCCAGCGACGCCATCTCCACGAGCAGCGGCGTGCCCAGCCGGGTCTGCGGGCCGATCACGAACACCCAGGACAGCAGGCCCGCGACCACGGTGAGCGAGACGGCGTCGAGCAGGCCGGGCAGGTCGCGGTCGGAGCGGCGCTGCCGGATCAGCATCACCAGGCCGGCCACGACGAGCGGGTAGTGGCCGAGGTAGAAGGCGTCCGCGACGGACGGGTAGCTCGTCTCGTTCAGCACGTAGTGCGAGACGTAGAACGTGGTGTCGGCCAGGGCGTACACCAGCTGGCTCAGCCCGAGCACCACCCAGGGCGCCCGGGGCTCGGGTCTGTTGCGCCGCACGCCCCACCAGACGGCCAGGGCGGCGGACGTGCTGACCGCGCAGTAGACGATCACGCGCAGCGGGATCGTGCCGACGAAGATCGGCAGGGCGTAGTACACACCGACCGATAACAGACCGAAAACCAGGTAACCGATCCAGACCTGGTTCTGCTTTTCGATCGGGATTTCGCGGTTTTCGACCGACGTGACTCCGGCGACGCGCAATCCCGGCTCTCCCTACTGCGACGACTACTGCGGCAACGCTGCCATCCGACAAGCGGGGGTCATGAGACCGGGAAACGGGTATCTGCGTCAATCCCTGTTGCCGAGTCTTCATCCAAAGATGTTCCCACCGGTGGGTCCGCCGGTGGGGCGAACCATCGATAGAGTGCCCGGTCATCATGCCGCGGTCGATGGCGAGGCGCGGCGCTCGGACGAGGGGGATGGATGACGAAAGACGCGAAAGACCTGCTGGAGCGGGTGCGGGAGGAGCTGAAGGAGGACGGTGGGACCAACCGGCTGGTGCCGTTGATCGCCAGTGGTGACGCGCCGCTCGACACGTTGCGGGCTTTGGCGGCCGAGGAGCACCGCATCGTGCAGAGCGATTGGCGAGCGTTCCTCACGTTGGCCGCGCAGTCGACCGAACCGGCGCAGCGCGAGTTCTTCGCCGCGGTCGCCGGAGGCGAGGGCCTCGCGTTGGCGAAGCTCGCCGATTTCGCCGCCGCGTGCGGGCTGAGCCCCGACGACGTGGCGTCGTACCGGCCGTTGCCGGGCTGCCAGGCATACCCGTCGTACGTGGCCAGGCTGGCGTTGGACGGCAATCCCCACGACGCGCTGCTCGCGATTCTGGCGAACTTCGCGGAATGGGGCGGCTATTGCGCGGCGATCGCCGCCGCGCTGCGCGAGCACTACGGTTTCAACGACGCGGGCTGCGCGTTCTTCGACTTCTTCGCGGTGCCCGCGCCGGAACTGGACGCCCTCGGCCTGCGCGCGCTGGACCAGGTGCTCGCGACGAAGTGGGAGCCCGCGGGCGCGATGCCCGCCGCGCGCCTGCTGCACTCGTACGAGCTGATGTTCTGGAACACGCTGGCCGACCTGGGCTGACCGGTCGGACCCCGCTGCCGGACCCGTTCAGCACGGCACGAGAGCCGTGCGGGACGGGTCGGGCCAGGACGACCGGGGCGACGTGGGTCGGGCGCCGGTCGTCCGTCATCGGATGACGGAAGGCTGCGCGTCCCAGTTCTCCGGCAGGTCCGGCCGGCCGAACAGGTAGCCCTGCGCGTAGGCGCAGCCGGCGTTGCGCAGCCAGTCGGCCTGCGCCTGGGTCTCGATGCCCTCGGCCACGGTGTGCGCGCCCAGCACCTCCGCCAGGTCGATGATGCAGCGCACGACCCCGGCGGTGCGGCCCGTGTCGGCCAGCGCGCCGGTGAACGACTTGTCGATCTTCACCACGTCGAACGGGTACCGCTGGAGGTAGCTCAGCGACGAGTAGCCGGTGCCGAAGTCGTCCAGCGCCACCCGCACCCCCGTCTCCCGCACCTCCATCAGCCCGCGCATGGCCGCGCCGTCGGCCCACACCGACTCGGTCACCTCGATCGTCAGCCGCTCCGGTGGCAGGTTGGTGGTCTTCAGCACCCGGTCCAGCGAGGGCAGGAACGCGGGTGCGGACAACTGCCGGGTGGACACGTTCACCGTCACGCTGAGGGCGCGGCCCTGCTCGCGCCACCGCATCGCCTGCTCGCACGCGCCCGCCAGCACCTTGTTGCCCAGCGGCACGATCAGCCCGGTCTCCTCGGCCAGCCCGATGAACTCGCCCGGCCCGAGCAGCCCGTGGCCGGGCCGCTGCCACCGCACCAGCGCCTCGGCGCCCGTCGCCGCCGACGTCGCGAGGTCCACGATCGGCTGGTAGTGCAGCACCAGGTGCCCGTCGGTCACGGCGGTCCGCAGGTCGGCCTTGTCGCGCTGCCGCGCCAGCACCCGCTCCCCCATCTCGGGCCGGAACAGCCGGATGCGCCCGCCGCCCTCGCGCTTCGCCGCGTACATCGCGGTGTCGCCGTCGCGCAGCAGGTCGGCCGTGCCGGCGCCGGGCGACGACACGGCGATGCCGACGCTGGCCCGGATCACCGTCTCGTGCCCCAGCCCGGTCAGCGGGCGTGCCAACTCCGACAGCACCCTGGTCGCCAGCCGGGCCGAGTCGCGCACGTCGTGCCCCGGCGCGAGGACGGCGAACTCGTCGCCGCCGAGCCGCGCGGCGGTGGCCACGGGTCCGACGGCGCGGCTGATCCGCTCGGCCGCCGACACCAGGTACCAGTCGCCCGCCTCGTGGCCCTCGGCGTCGTTGACCTCCTTGAACCCGTCGAGGTCGATCACCAGCAGGCCGACCGACTCGCCCGCGAGCAGCGCCTCGTCCACCAGGTGCAGGAAGTGCGCGCGGCCGGCGAGCCCGGTCAGCTCGTCCCGCTCGGCGCGGCTGCGCAGGGCGTCCTCCCACTCGCGGCGCTTGCTCACGTCCAGCGCGGTGACCAGGGTGTGCTGCTCGGAGACGTGCTCGATCGGCACGGCGTGCACCGCGAGCACGGCCGTGGTGCCGTCCGCGCGGGTGACGTCGACCTCCACCGCGTCGTCCGCGGTCCGGCACCCGTGGCCGCAGGACGCGATGTCCGGCCCGTGCGGGCACGGCACCCGCCCCGGCTCCTCAGACGACCAGGCGAGGAGGTCGCGGGCGCGGTCGTTGTGCAGCCGGGGCGTGCCCTCGGCGTCGAGCAGCACGAGGCCGACCGGGCTGGCCCGCACCACCGCCTCGACGGTGCGGTGCGCGTCCTCGACGAGCCGCGCCGCGCGCACCGTCTCGTGCAGGGCCGCCGCCGCGACCACCAGGCCGACCAACGGCATCACCACGGACACGACCAGCGGGCCGGTGACGACGACCGGCGTGACGGTGATCCACACCGCGAAGCCGGACAGGTACCCCAGCAGGGCGGGGACCGCCTTGACCGGGAACCGCTCCGCGTCGCCGCGCACCGCGCGCCGCACCGTGACCGCGAACAGGAAGGTGATGACGGGCTGGGGGTTGGGCAGCACGAACACCGCGCCGTGCGCGATCACGCCCTCCACCACGGCGACCAGCCGGCTGTCCCGCTTGGGCCGCAGCCACCACGACCCGAGGACCACCGGCACCAGCGCGGCGATCACCAGGCCGGCGGGTCCGGAGGCCACGAAGAGCAGGTGGACCGTGAACGCGACCCCGCTGAGCCAGGCGTAGGTCTCCGTCAGCCGGGCGACCCAGCGCAGACCGGACTGGCCGGGCGCCGACAGCGTGTCGTCCACCACGGTGCGGGTTGGACGCGCCACGCCCCGTTACCCCCGAGTCAAGGTGCGATCGACTGAATTCGTTCGCGGAGGAACGCACTATCCACAGCGCCGTTCCCGATCGACAACCGCCATTCGGGTGAGTCCATTGTGGACCCCGATCGTGCCGATCGGGCCGGGCTCAGGAACCGGGTGTCGAGCCCGACGGCGGCTCCGAGTCGGGCAGCGGATCGGGGGTCGTCCGGGACAGGTCCGCGGCGACGGCCTTGGCCTCGTCGATCTTGCGCTGCGACTCGGCCAGCCGCTCTTCCTCGCGGGACGTGTCGATCTCGGGCACGTCGGCGGCGGGCACGTCGGCAACTGGCACGTCGACGGCCGGCGCTTGGCCTCCGGTTCGCTCGGCGACGGCGCTGTCGCCGTCGACCTGGTCGCTCCCCTGGCCCGTGGCGGTCAGGTCGGTCTCGGCGCGGTCGGTCTCGCGTTCGTCGTCGGACATGCGCCGAGGGTTGCCACCGGTCGCGCCGCCAAACTTGGACGCCGGCCGGGCGGCGGGCTACCGTCGATAAGAGCCCGCTGGTTCGTAAGGCCGCCGAGGAGACCCGATGTCGAGCACGACGACCGCGCCGCCCCGCCCGTCCGCACGGCGGCGCGTCACCTTCACGGCGGTGATGCTGACGGTGACCGCGCTGCTGTTCTGGGTGCCGTGGACCGGTTTGCTCGCGCCGGGCGCGCGGTGGCCCTGGCCGGTGCAGGCCGTCGGCACGGCGTTCTTCGTCGTGACGTCGGTGGCGTTCCCGTTCCTGCTCGTCCGCGCGCACGGCCGCCGGCACTCCGACCGGGCCTCCCGGATCGCGCACCTGATGCTCGGCGTGGCGTGGGTGTTCTTCGCGTGGACGGTCGTCACGCACGCGCTGCGGCTCGTGCTTGCGGTCGCGGGCGTGGAGAACCCGTTCCGCGCCCGGTTCATCGCGGTGCTGCTGCTGGTCGTCGGCCTGGCGCTCGTCGCGCACGGCAGCCACGAGGCGCGGCGCGTGCCGCGGGTCAAGCGGACCGACGTGGTGCTCCCCTGGCTGGACGAGGCGTTCGACGGGCTCACCATCGCCGTGCTCGCCGACACGCACTACGGCGCGATCGACCGGACGCGGTGGTCCGAGGGCACGGTGGCGGCGGTGAACGAGCTGCGGCCCGACGTCGTCGTCCACGTCGGCGACATCGCGGACGGCACGGTGGCGCAGCGCCGGGGCCAGGCCGCCGCGCTGGGCGACGTGCGCGCCCCGCACCGGTTCTACGTGTCAGGCAACCACGAGTACCTGAGCAACGCGCAGGCGTGGCTGGACCACATGGCCGAGCTGGGCTGGGCGAGCCTGCACAACCAGCACCGGGTGCTGGAACGCGGTGACGCCCGGCTGGTGTTCGCGGGCGTGGACGACATCACCGCCGCGCACTCCGGCGAGGCGGGCCACGGCGCGGACCTCGCCGCCGCGCTGGCGGGCACCCGCCCGGACGACCCGGTGGTGTTGCTCGCGCACCAGCCGAGCGAGATCCCGAAGGCGGTGGCGGCGGGCGTCGACCTCCAGCTGTCGGGCCACACGCACGGCGGCCAGATCTGGCCGTTCCACCTGCTGGTCCGTCTTCAGCAGCCGGTGCTGGCCGGGTTGAGCCGGCACGGCGAGCGCACCCGTCTCTACACGAGCCGGGGCGCCGGGTTCTGGGGTCCGCCGCTGCGCGTGTTCGCGCCGAGCGAGATCTCCCTGCTCACGCTGCGGGCCGCTCAGCGGCGACGGGGCGGCGGCTCGTAGTCGTAGTCGTCGGGGAGGTCGAACGGGAGCGGGCGGTTGGACCACGCGTCGACCAGCACGACGATCCCGGCGCACACGACGACGAGGACGCCGACCCAGGGCAGGCCACCCCAGGCCACCACGCCCCCGATCAGCACCAGCGGCAGGACCATGAACAGGACGAACGGGTCCACCCGCCCGAGCCGTCGCCGTCCTCCGGAGCTCGCCATCCACACCCTCCCAGTCAAGCGCCTCGAGGGTGAACTTACGCGACGCGTCCGGCCCGGGGGTCAACCGGGCGCGTCAGCGGTCGTGGCCGCGCTGCTCGCGTCCCGGGTACTGGCCGTGGGCGCGCTCCAACGCCGTGCCGAGCACGGCGAGCAGGATCATGCCCACGCCGAGCCCGAGGTGCAGGAGGTTGTCGGCCGAGTTGAACGGCAGGAAGTTCGCCGCGCCGCCGGCGTGCCCGATCGCGTGCACCACCGAGCCGTAGACCCAGAACAGCAGGTAGAGGAAGCCGCCCGCGCCGAGGAACAGGCGGGCCGAGCCCCACGACCGGGCGGCCGCGACGCCCGCCACGCCGAACAGCAGGTGCACCACGTTGTGCAGCGCGGACACCTGGAACACGCCGAGGAGGGCGGCCTCGGAGTGCGGCCCGGCGAGGCCGAACCGGTCGAAGTCGGCCGTCACGCCCGGCACGAACCCCAGCACCCCGACCAGCAGGAACACCACCCCGACCAGGAGGGCGAACGTCTGGATGGGACGTCGGCGGGCGCCGACGCGTTCGGTTGGGGTCGTCATGGAGGTCCTCCGATCACCGCGTGACGATGGCGTACCCGGAGCGGTCGGGGTGAAACGAAGATCGCTGACTCCCGCAGGCGCGGAGTTACACTCGCTTTCGTGCCGAATCTGCGGATCAGTGATGCGGCCGGACTGCTGGGCGTCAGCGACGACACGGTGCGCCGCTGGATCGAGCAGGGCCGGTTGGCCGAGGTGCAGCTCGACAGCGGGCGCAAGGGCGTCGACGGCCGCGAGCTGGCCGAGTTCGCCCAACGCCTGGCGGAGGCGCCCGAGCCGGGCGTGACGGTGGCCGCGTCGGCGCGCAACCGGATGCGCGGGATCGTCACCAGGGTCGTCAAGGACGGTGTGATGGCGCAGGTCGAGCTGCAGGCCGGTCCGTTCCGCGTGGTGTCGCTGATGAGCCGCGACTCGGCCGACGAGCTCGGGCTGGAGGTCGGCAGCGTCGCCGTCGCGTCGATCAAGTCGACCCACGTCGTCGTCGAGATCCCGGAGGTGTGACGTGCGCGCACTGGTGCTGGCAGCAGTGTTGGCGGCCGGCTGCGGCACGGCGGCCTGCGGCACGGCCGAACCCGCCGGCGCGGTGACGGGCCGCGTCACGGTGTTCGCGGCGGCGTCGCTGACCGAGACGTTCACCCGGCTCGGCGAGGACTTCGAGGCCGCGCACCCGGGCGTGGAGGTGGTGTTCAACTTCGGCGGCAGTTCGGGCCTGGCCCGGCAGATCGGCGAGGGCGCGCCGGCGGACGTGATCGCCTCCGCCGTGCCCGCCGACTTGGCCGGCGACGCCGACGCGGGCGGGACCGCCGACGCCGCCGCGGTGTTCGCCCGCAACCGGTTGGAGATCGCGGTGCCGGCGGGCAACCCGGCGGGGGTGGCCGGGCTGGCGGACTTCGCCGACGCCGACGTCAAGGTCGCGCTGTGCGCGGAGCAGGTGCCGTGCGGCGCGGCGGCGAAGCGGGCGTTCGAGGCGGCCGGGGTCACCCCGCGCCCGGACACGCTGGAGCAGGACGTGAAGGCGGTGCTGACCAAGGTGCGCCTCGGCGAGGTGGACGCCGCGCTGGTGTACCGGACGGACGTGCGGTCCGCCGCCGGCGAGGTGGAGGGCATCGCGTTCCCCGAGGCCGACCGGACCGTCAACGACTACCCGATCGCGCCGCTGGCGAAGGCGCGCAACGCGGCGGGCGCGCGGGCGTTCGTCGACCACGTCCGCTCCGACCGGGGTCGGGCGGTGCTCGCCGAGGCCGGGTTCGAGTCGCCGTGACGCCGACCCGCCGACGTGCCGGTGGCCGCCTCCCGGTGGTGCTGGTGCTGCCGGCCGTGGCGGGGCTGGCGTTCCTGCTCGTGCCGCTGGTCGGGTTGTTGCTCCGGGCGCCGTGGGGGACGTTGCCGGGTCAGCTGTTCAGCGCCTCCGTCGGCGAGGCGCTGCGGCTGTCGCTGGTGTGCGCGACGCTCGCCACGGTGGTGTGCCTGGTGCTCGGCGTGCCGCTGGCGTGGCTGCTGGCGCGCGGCGACGTGCCGGGACGGGGTGTGCTGCGGGCGCTGGTGACGGTGCCGCTGGTGCTGCCGCCGGTGGTGGGCGGGGTGGCGTTGCTGTTCGTGCTGGGCCGTCGGGGGCTGGTCGGGCAGCACCTCGACGCGTGGTTCGGCATCTCGTTGCCGTTCACCACGGCCGGGGTGGTCCTGGCGGAGGCGTTCGTGGCGATGCCGTTCCTGGTGATCTCGGTGGAGGGCGCGTTGCGCGCGGCCGACCCGCGGTACGAGGAGGCCGCCGCCACCCTGGGCGCGTCGCGGTGGCTGGCGTTCCGGCGGGTCACCCTGCCGTCGATCCTGCCGGGCGTGGTGGCGGGCACGGTGCTGTGCTGGGCGCGCGCGTTGGGCGAGTTCGGCGCCACCATCACGTTCGCGGGCAACTTCCCCGGCGAGACGACCACCATGCCGCTGGCCGTGTACCTGGCGCTGGAGAGCGACCCGGACGCGGCGATCGTGCTCAGCGTGGTGCTGCTGCTGGTGTCCGTCGGCGTGCTGGCCGCGTTGCGCGACCGGTGGATCAGCGGGCCGTCATGACGTTGCACGCGGACCTGCGGGTCGCCCGCGGCCGGTTCCGCCTCGACGCGGAGCTGACCGTCGAACCGGGCGAGGTGGTCGCCCTGCTCGGGCCGAACGGCGCGGGCAAGACCACCGCGCTGCGCGCGCTCGCCGGGCTGCTCCCGTTGACCGGCGGGCACATCCGGGTCGGCGGGCGGACGTGGGACGCGCCGCCGGACGTGTTCCGGCCGGCCGAACGGCGTCCGATCGGCGTGGTGTTCCAGGACTACCTGCTGTTCGCGCACCTGTCGGCGCTGGAGAACGTGGCGTTCGGGCTGCGCGCCCGCGGTGTCGGGCGGGCGGAGGAGCGGGAGCGGGCCGCCCGGTGGCTCGACCGGGTCGGGCTCGCCGAGCACGCCAAGGCCAGGCCGCGCACGCTGTCCGGCGGTCAGGCGCAACGCGTCGCCCTGGCCCGCGCGCTCGTCACGGGTCCGGAACTCCTGCTGCTCGACGAGCCGCTGGCGGCGCTGGACGCGGCGACCCGGCTGCACGTGCGCGCCGAACTGGGCCGGCACCTGCGCGACTTCCCCGGCCACACGCTGCTCGTCACGCACGACCCGCTGGACGCGATGGTGCTCGCCGACCGGCTGGTCGTCCTGGAGCACGGCGAGGTGGTGCAGCAGGGCACGCCCGCCGAGGTGGCGCGCCGGCCGCGCACGGCGTACGTCGCCGACCTGGTCGGCCTCAACCTCTACCGCGGCACGGCGCGCGGCACGGCCGTGGAGCTGGACGACGGCGGCACGCTCACCGTGGCGACGCCGGCGGACGGTCCGGTGCACGTCGTGTTCCCGCCCACCGCGGTCAGCCTGCACCCCGACCACCCCACCGGCAGCCCGCGCAACGCGTGGCGCGTGACCGTGGCCGGGATCGAGCAGCACGCCCACACCACCCGCCTGCGGCTGGACGGCGTGCCGCCCGTGCTGGCCGACGTCACGACGGCGACCGTCGCCGACCTCCGCCTCCAGCCCGGCGACGCGCTGTGGGCCGCGGTGAAGGCCACCGAGGTTCATGCCTACCCGGCCTGACGCACCGCAAGTGTGACTCTCCAATCACACTTTTCAACGCTCTGACCTGCACTGCTTGACAGCTCTCGCGTCCACGTGTTCACTCAGCCTCGTACTGAGTGACTGACCACTCACACTTGGAGCCACGATGAGCAACGCGTCCACCGACCAGGTTCTCGAAGTCGTCCTGCCGGGCGTGGTCGAGCCCGAGGGCCTCGAACTGCGCCGCCGTGAGCGGCCCGTCCCCGCCGCCGGCCAGGCGCTGGTGCGGGTCGAGGCGACCGGGGTGTCCTTCGCCGAGAAGCAGATGCGCAAGGCGAAGTACTACGACCAGCCCGCGTTCCCGTTCGTGCCCGGCTACGACCTGGTCGGCGTCGTCGCCGAGGTCGGGCCCGGCGTCGCCCCGGCGCTCGTCGGCCGCCGGTTCGCGGCGCTCACCAAGATCGGCGGCTGGGCCACCCACGTGCTGGTGGACGCGGCCGACCTGGTGCCCGTGCCGGACGGCGTCGACGCCGCCGAGGCCGAGGCGCTGGTGGTCAACGGGATCACGGCGTGGCGGATGCTGCACGGCATCGCGAAGGTCGAAGCCGGTCAGACCGTGCTCGTGCTGGGCGCCAGCGGCGGCGTCGGGTCGTTGCTGACGCAGCTCGCGACGCTCGCCGGCGCACGGGTCATCGGCACCGCCTCGGCACGGCACCACGACGCCGTCCGCGCGCTCGGCGCCGTTCCGGTGGACTACCGCGACGCCGACGTGCCCGCCAGGGTGCGGGAGCTGGCGCCCGGCGGCGTGGACGCGGTGTTCGACCACGTCGGCGGCCCCGGCCTGGTCGACTCGTACCGGCTGCTCGCGCCGCGCGGCACCCTCGTCGCCTACGGCACCGCGTCCACCAAGGACGAGCCCGGCTCGTCACGACTGCCGGTGCTGAAGCTGTTCCTGCGGCTGCTGTGGTGGAACGCGCTGCCCAACGGCCACTCCGCCACGTTCTTCAACGTCTGGGCGGGCCGGCGGAACGCGGCGAGGTTCCGCGCCGAGCTGGCCCGCGACCTCGGCTCGGTCTTCGCGCTGCTGGCCCGAGGCGCCCTGAACCCCCGCGTCGCCGCCCGCGTCCCGCTGGAGCGGGTCGTGGACGCCGTGCGGCTCGCCGAGTCCGGCACGGTCAGCGGCAAAGTCGTCCTCGTCCCCTGATCTTCCCCACCCACAAGGAGAACGCACGCCATGTCGTACCGCATCCCCCTGCTCGCCGTCCTCGTGTCGGCCGCCGCGAACCTCGTCTCCTTCCTGCTGCTGACCGGTCAGCCCAACCCCGGCATGGCCGCCGTCTCCGTCCTCCCGCTCGTCGCGGCCGTGCTGCTGTGGCTGGGCAGACGAGCCGGGCTCTACGCCGCGCTGGTGGCGGCGCCCGTGATGGTGGCGTTCCGGCCGGGCGGGCTGGCGTTCGACCTGATCCGGCCGGGTGACGTGCTGCCGTTCGCGGTCGCCGCCGTCCAGGTGCTCGCGGTCGGGGTGGCCGTCCTGTCCGCGGTGCTCGCCCTCGTGCGGCGGGACCGCGCGGTGGTGGGTCTGGCCGGTGGGGCCGCTCTCGGCGCGGCCGTCGCCGTCGCGCTCGTCGCGGTGCTCCCCCAGGCCGACGACACCGGCTCGCTCACGCCCGACCAGGTCGCCGCGCTCCCCGTCGTCGACCTGGTGAACTACCGCTTCGCCCCGGCCCAGCTCCGCGTCGGCCCCGGCGAGCCGGTGGCGTTCCGGTTCACCAACGACACCGACGACGACCACACGTTCACCATCGAGGCGCTGGGCGTCGAGGTCGAGGTGCCGAGCGGGCGGACGCGGGTCGCCGTGGTGCGCGCCCCGGCCGGCCAGTACGCGTTGCTCTGCACCGTGGGCGACCACGAGGAGCAGGGCATGGTCGGGCGGCTGACCGTGGTCGAGGGCGCGGGCACGGGCGCGCCGGCCGGCGAGGCGCACGGGTCGCACGAAGGCGCGCACCACCATGGCTGAGCGCTCACGGCTGTCCCGCCGGACGGTGCTGCTCGCCGCCGGGGCGGCCGTCGGAGCCGCCGGCGCGGGCGCGCTGGTGCCGGTCGTGCGCTCCGCCCTCGCCGCACCCGACT
>NZ_JBHTLK010000096.1:0-24930 GCF_042678885.1 Saccharothrix hoggarensis | reverse complement strand
GTCATACAATTTACTGGCTATTCGGCACGCTGTTGAGTTCTCAAAGAACACGCGCTCACCATCTTGTTCCGCGTCTTACCGCGGTTCATTCCGGGGCTTTGTGTTTCTCGCTGTGTTTGAAGCTTAGCTTGTTCGTTTTCGCAGTGTCAAATCGGCCGGTTTCGGCTTCTCGGCTCCGCGACAACTCTCGCTTAGCATTCAATTTGTTCTGGTTTCCAGAGCGGAGGCAGCACGCTGTGCTGCTTATTCGTTTCTGGGAGCTTGACGCCGCAGTAGTCTACTCGGCACGATTCGCGGTGTCAACCGCTCGTTCCGAGGTTCTTGCTGGCGACTCGGTAAAAGTTACTCATGACCTTCGTCGGTGTCAAATCGCCTGGTCAGCGGGCTGCGCGAGCGGGGCGGACCGTCGTGGCGACCTGCGGACCCGGCCCCTTGGGCGCCACGGGACGCGGTCGCAGCCACAACGAGGTGGTGCGCATCCCGTGCATCGCGGCCACGATCTGCTCCGGCGTCGCCGCCTCGCGGGTCGCCACCGGCACCAGGTCGTAGCCCCAGATCCGGAACTCCTTCAGCACCGTGACCGGATCGTCGCCGAAACCCTCCGTCGCCGAGGCGGAGAACTCGAGGAACACGTGCGGGCGGTCCCGGCGCAGCAAGCGCACCAGTCCGGCCAGCGCACGGTGACCACGTCCCGGCGCGTCCACCCGGACGACCGAGAGCTTCCGGCCCTGCAACGCCGGCACGGACTCCAGCTCCTTGTCGAGCCTGGCCGCACGCACGCGGGGAACGTCGTCCCCGGCGTCATCGGGCAGCGGCACCACCGCCACACCGCCGGTCAACGCCGGCTGCGTGGCCAGCTCGCCGACGCTCTCCCACGCGGCCGCGTCGACCAGGACGAGCTGTTGCGCGACCCGTTCCGGCAGGTTGACGTCGACGTTGTGGCGCAGCAGCGCCCGCGCGGACGGGCACGGCTCGACCGCGACCACCGCGCCGCCCGTGCCGAACCTGCTGAGCATGCGCACGGTCTGGTAGCCGACGTACGCGCCGACGTCGAGGAAGATGCCGTCCGGCTCGACCACCGAGTCGATCAGCTCCGACAGGTCGGTCTCCCACACCCCGTTGCTCGACAGCATCGGCAGCATGAACGCGTCGTCCGACGGCAGGCGCAGCAAGCCGACGTCCGTCAGCACGAGGGAACTCCGCGGCACGGCGTCGCTGTGCCGCTCGTGCTCGCGCACGACCACGCGGCGCAGGGCGTCGGCGGTCTGCTGCGCCTGGTTGGCCGCGCGCAGGCCGGCGTCCAGCTTGACGTCGCGCTCGCGCAGCGCGTCCACGACCTTGGACTCCAGCGAGTCGATCCGGTCGAGGGTGCGTTCGAGCGCGACGGTCAGCTTGTCCATGCGCTGGGAGAGGGTGTCGCCCTGCTTCGCGCGCTTGGCGGCCTCGGCCACCACGGCGTCCTCGATCTCGCGCAGCCGCCGTCCCTGGCCCGCCATGTCGGCGCGGACGCGCACGACACCGTCGTCGATGCCGACGAGCTGGTCGGCGAGGTGGCCCTGGTGCTCGGCGTGCTGCTCCAGCTCGGCGCGCAGCATCTCCAGCTCGCCGAGGCCGACGCCGGTGGAGATGTCGTCCTGGCGGCGGACCAGCTCGGAGACCGTGCGCTCGACCCCGTCGACCAGGGAGTTGAGGACGTCCCGCATGTGGTTGTCGTAGTGGTCGAGCACGCGCAGGACCATCTTGCGCAGCTGCGG
The DNA here is from genome assembly GCF_042678885.1 of Saccharothrix hoggarensis. Lineage (GTDB taxonomy): Bacteria > Actinomycetota > Actinomycetes > Mycobacteriales > Pseudonocardiaceae > Actinosynnema > Actinosynnema hoggarensis. The sequence goes on along the minus strand of NZ_JBHTLK010000096.1, from coordinate 23,176 downwards.
CGCCATCGGGGTGCGGCTGGCGGTGCCGACGTCCGGCTGGCGCAGCAGGGCGTGCTTCGCCGAGTGCAGCGCCTTCAACGGGTCGACGGTCGCCGACGGCTTCGCGCGGCGGGCGCGCCAGCCTCGGTAGGCGTGCTCGACGCGTTCGCGGAGGAGTTCGCCGACCTTGGCGACGTTGCGGGTGGCGCGGACGTGGTCGCGTCCCTTGATGCCGATCGCGATGGCCGCGGGCAGGTCGTCGGCGAGGGCGCGCATGAGCTTGACGGCGGCCTGGACGTCGGGTTCGACGCCCTGGCGGCACGGCACGAAGATCACCGCGGACTTGTCGAACAGCTCGGCGACCGCGCCGTGGTCCGAGGTGAGGATCGGGGTGGCCTCGGCGGCGTGCCGGGCGAGGGTGTGGGCGATCCGGTCGCACGCGCCGCCGCGGTGCAGGTGGACGAGGCAGTCGACGTGGTCGAGGTGGTCGACCAGCTCGATGCGCGGGTCGGCGGCGGTGGCGAGGCGCAGGCGTTCGGCGGCCTCGGGGTGGGCCTCGGCGTTGGTGACCTCGATGCGCAGCGTGACGTCGTTGCGGTCGGGGAAGGCGGAGAGGAACGCGGAGACGGCGCCCAGCACGTTGCCCGCGCGATCGACGGCGTGGTCGGCGAGCGCGCCGAACACCACACCTCCGTGATCACCCGGTTGGCGGGGTTCGGCCTCGGGGACCGCGAGCGGGAGAACCCGGACGGCCGGACCGCCCGGCCGTTCGAGGGCGGCGCGGGTCGTCTCGGAGGGGACCCACAGCTCGTTCGCGTCGGAGTCGGCGTCCTGGTCGTCGAGGAGGTAGTCGACGACGAACCGGCTGTCCGGGACGGGGCGGGTGGTGCCGACGCGGACCACGACCGGGTAGCCGGGGGTGGTCGAGGTGGGCAGGCCGGACGCGCGGGCGGCGGCGTGGACGAGTTCGGCGATCGGGCCGGTGCCGAGGACCGAGACGCCGAGCTGGTCGTGCAGGACGGGGGTCTCGGTGTGGTTGCGCGGCACCGCGGTGACGGGCAGGCGTCCGGCCGCGACGCCGACCGTCGCGCACCAGTCGCGGAAGGGCGCGGCGTCCGTGCCGAACGGGTCGGGGAACTGGGCGCGGAGGGCCGGGTCGGCGCGCCAGAGGGCGGCGGCCCAGCGCGTGCTGCCGGGGAGGTCGGGTGCGGGTTCGCTCGCCCAGGCCACGAATCCCGCTCCGCCGTCGGGGCCGAAGGCGGGGGGTGGGGTGGTGCGGGCGCCCGGGCCGGTGGCCGGGGGTGCGATCGCTGCCGGCGAGCCGGTGGTGCGGCTGTCTGGCGACGGGTCGGTGGCGCTGTGCGCCGGTGCCGGTGCCGGGTGGGTGGTGGCGTGGGCGGGCGCGTCCGAGGCGTCGGCGGGTGGAGCGGGGGCGTCGGCAACCTCGGAGACCTCGGCGACCTCGGTGGGGTCGCTCTCGGTCGAGCCGGTGGCGTCGGCGGCGGGGTCGACGGCGTCGGCGGTCGGGCCGGTGGCGTTGGCTGTCGGGCCGGTGGCGTCGGCGGCGTCGGCGGTCAGGCCCGTGGCGTCAGGGGTTCCGTCGAGGGCTGGGGTTGCCGGGGTGACGGAGTCGGGCGCGGGGTCCGTGACGGTGGCGGCGGGGTGGCGGTCGGTCACCGCGCTGGTCGAGTCGACAGCGCTGGTTGCCGCGTCGGTCGCACCTAGCGCTGGATCGGAGTCACCGGTGGTGATGGCGGTGGTGGCCGGGTCGAGCGCGGTGGTGGGGGCGGACTCGGTGGTGGCCACCGGGTGGCCGTTGGTCGGCGCGGTGGGAGTGGTTGGTGCGGAGTCGTTGACGGGGACCGGGCGGCCGGCGGTGTCGGGCGCCGTGGTGGCGGTGGTCGGTCGCGGGGTGGCCGGTCGCGGGGTGGCCGGGGGTGGGGCGGTGGGACGGCCGGGGGCGGTCGCTGCCTGATCGGCGGGTGGGCCGGTCGGTGCGGGGTCGGGGGTGGCCGTGGTCGGGGTCCAGCCCTGGGGGCTGAAGGCTGAGCCGGGGCGGGTCCGGGCGGCTTCGCGGTAGTCCGCGCGCAGCTCGTCCGGGATCTGGGTGCCGTCCGCCAGTTGGCCGAAGCCGTAGCGGACCTTGTTCGGGCTGTGGCCCTTCCGGACCAGTTCGGCCCGGTACGCGGTGCAGAGGTCGGCGAGTTCCGGGCGTTCCGAGAGGAGCACCCGGGGGCGGTCGGCGAAGTCGGCCGACAGCAGCCAGGGGCGCTGGGGGTCGAAGCCCGCGAAGTGGACGCTGCGCACCGGCTCGCCGACGGTCGTCAACGTGCCGTCCGGGAGGCGGTGGAGGTCGCGCTGGGCCGCGTTCCACACCGACAGGCCGACCGTCGCGTCCCGGAGGACGTGCAGGTTGACGAGGGCGGGCGCCATGTCGAGGACGGCCTTGGTGGCGTCCGGGGTGCGGCGGAGGTGGTCGCCGAGCGTCCGCAGGAACGGCTCGGCGCCGGGCGCCACCAGGAGGAAACCGGGGTCGAAGACGCCCGTCTCCATCAGCTCGGTGGGGGTGGGGCGCAGGCCGTCGTCGGGCAGGGGCCGCAGCGACCTGGGCAGCAGCACGAGCGGTCCGCGTTGGACGGACGCCTCGACCAGGTCCGTCAAGGGGTGCAGGACCTGCACCCACGGGTCCAGGTAGAGGACCGGGACGCCCTGGCCGAGCAGCTGTTCGAGGAGCTTGGGCCGCAGCACGCCGCACAGTTGCGCGGCGGTGCAGCCGGTGGCCAGCTCGGCCAGTTCCCCGGCGCTCAGGCCGAGGTCGGCGGGGGTGACGAGGCCCGGACCGGAGTTCTCCGGCAGGGCGTCGACCACGAGCGCCAGGAACCTCGCCTGCGGGTGGTTCGCCAGGAACGAGCTGGACAGCACCTTCACGGCGGGCAGCTCGGCGGCGGTGGCCACCGTGCACGCGATGAACGTGGGACGGGATTCCGGACGCGCGGGCACCTCGGTCACGGTCTGCAAACCTAGCTTCTCCGAGTGCCCGGTGTGGACCACCCGCACGGGTGTCCCCCTCACAGGACCGGCAACAGGGTGCGCAGCTCGTACGGCGTCACGCTGCGCCGATACGCGTCCCACTCGGTCCGCTTGTTGCGCAGGAAGAAGTCGTACACGTGCTCGCCGAGCGCTTCGGGGAGCAGTTCGGAGTTCTCCATCTCGGTCAACGCCTCGCCCAGGTTCTGCGGCAGGTTGTCGTACCCGGCCGCACGTCGTTCGCGGTCGGTCAGCGACCACACGTCGTCCTCGGCGGGCGGAGGGAGCTCGTAGCCCTTCTCGATGCCCTTGAGGCCGGCGGCGAGTATGACGGCGTACGCGAGGTACGGGTTGCAGGCCGAGTCGAGCGACCGGATCTCGACGCGGCGGGACGACGACTTGCCCGGCGAGTACATCGGCACGCGGACCAGCGCGGACCGGTTCGCGTGACCCCAGCAGACGGCCGTCGGCGCTTCGCCGCCCACGATCAGGCGCTTGTAGGAATTCACCCATTGGTTGGTCACGCCGGAGATCTCGCGGGCGTGCTTCAGCAGGCCGGCGACGAACATCTTGCCGGTGTCGGACAGCTGGTAGGGGTCCTCGGCGTCGTAGAACGCGTTGCGGTCGCCCTCGAACAGGCTGACGTGCGTGTGCATGCCGCTGCCGGGCTGGTTGGTGAACGGCTTCGGCATGAACGAGGCGCGCACGCCCTGCGTGATGGCGACCTCCTTGATGACGTACCGGAACGTCATCACGTTGTCGGCCATGGTGAGGGCGTCGGCGTAGCGGAGGTCGATCTCCTGCTGGCCGGGCGCGCCCTCGTGGTGGCTGAACTCGACCGAGATGCCCATCGCCTCCAGCGCCTCGATGGCGTGGCGGCGGAAGTGGGTCGCGGTCTCGTGGCTGGTCTGGTCGAAGAAACCGCCGTTGTCGGCCGGGACGGGCTCGCTCCCGTCGTCCGGGAGGCCCTTCAGCAGGAAGAACTCCATCTCGGGGTGCACGTAGCAGGTGAAACCCGCTTCGCTGGCCCTGGCCAGCGTCCGGCGCAGCACGTGCCGCGGGTCGGCCCACGACGGCGAGCCGTCCGGCATGGCGATGTCGCAGAACATCCGCGCCGAGTAGTGGCTCTTGTCGGGCGTCTGCCACGGCAGGACCTGGAACGTCGACGGGTCCGGCTTGGCCACCATGTCGGACTCGTACACCCTCGCGAAGCCCTCGATCGCGGAGCCGTCGAAGCCGATGCCCTCGGCGAAGGCCCCTTCGAGCTCGGCGGGCGCGATCGCGACGGACTTGAGGAAGCCGAGCACGTCCGTGAACCAGAGCCGGACGAACCGGATGTCGCGTTCCTCGAGGGTGCGGAGCACGAACTCCTGCTGGCGGTTCATGACACGAAGCCTAGGTAAGGACGGTGAGCGCCGCGTTGCCGACTCGGCGGAACCCGCTGCGCCGTTTGCCGCCGTGCGGGAAGTGCGCAGGTCAGGGCGTTGCGCCCGAGTTTCGCAGTGGGGTCGGGCGGCGGGATCTACGATGCTCCGCATGTTCCCTCGTCGCGCCCTGGTCGGGTCGCTCGTGCTCGCGCTCGTGGCGGGCTGCACGTCGTCCGGCGGCGCCGGCTCGCAGCCCGAGGGTCCGGAGCTGCTGGCCAGGGCCGCCGCGGGCATGAAGGCGGTGACCAGCACGCACTTCACGATCAAGGTGGACGGCGAGTTGCCCGGCGTGACCGTGAAGGACGCCGAGGGCGACCTGAACGCCGCGGGCGAGTCGCAGGGCCGGGCGAAGATCGAGCAGTTCGGCCAGCTGATCGAGGTCGAGTACGTGCTCGTCGGGCAGGACCTGCACTTCAAGGGGCCGACCGGCGGGTTCACCAAGCTGCCCGCGGCGCTCGCGGGGCAGGTGTACGACCCGAGCGCGATCCTGGACCCGGACAAGGGCGTGGCGCACGTGCTCGGGTCCGCGCGCGACGCGAAGACGGTGAGCGTGGACGACGGGGTGGCGGTGGTCGAGGCGACCGTGCCGCGTGACGTGGCCGCGGGGCTGGTGCCGGGCATCGACGCCGACGTGAGGTCGGAGTTCTCGGTTCGGGACGACCGGCTGCTCAAGGCCGTGTTCACGCTGCCGGCGGGGGCGAAGGTGACCATCGACCTGTCCGACTTCAACAAGCCCGTCACCGTCTCCCCGCCCGCGTGAGCACGGCGGTGAAGGCGCGGCGGCTGGCGATCGGCGCCGGTGCGGGCGCCGTGCTGCTGGGCGCGCTGGACGCGTACGTCGTCGTCGGCGTGCTCGTGGACATGGTGCGCGACCTGGGCATCCCGGTGAACCACCTGGAGCGCGCGACGCCCGTGGTGACGGGGTACCTGCTCGGGTACGTGGCCGGGATGCCGCTGCTGGGGCAGCTGTCGGACCGGTTCGGGCGGCGGTTGGTGCTGCACCTGTGCCTGGTCGGGTTCGCGGTGGGGTCGGCGGTGACGGCGCTGGCCGGCGACCTGCCGCTGCTGGTGGCCGGTCGGGTGGTGCAGGGGCTCGCCGGCGGGGCGTTGTTGCCGGTGACGATGGCCCTGGTCGCCGACCTGTGGGACGCCGAGCGGCGTGCGTCGGCGTTGGGTGTCGTGGGCGCGGCGCAGGAGTTGGGCAGCGTGCTGGGGACGCTGTACGGCGTCGGCGTGGCGTCGTTGTTCAACGCCTGGTCGTTCTTCGAGTCCGTGGAGCCGCAGAGCTGGCGGTGGGTGTTCTGGGTGAACCTGCCGCTGGCCGCGGTGGCGATGGCGGTCGTGCAGCGGACCGTGCCCCGGTCGGGTTCCGGGCGCGGGGTGCGGATCGACGTGGTCGGTGGCGGGTTGCTGGCGTTGGCGCTGTCGTTGTTGGTCGTCGGTTTGTACAACCCCGATCCGGCACGGGCGGTGCTGCCGCCGTGGGGCCTGCCGGTGCTGGGTGCGGCGGTCGTCGTGTTCGCCGGGTTCGTGTGGTGGGAGCGGCGGTCGTCCGTGCGGCTGCTCGACCCGGCCGGGGTGGCGATGCGGCCGTTCCTGGCGTCGCTGGGGGTGTCGCTGGCGGCCGGCGCGGCGTTGATGGTGACGCTGGTGGACGTGGAGCTGTTCGCGCAGACCGTGCTGGGGCGGGACTCCGCCGCGGCGGCGGGGATGCTGGCCCGGTTCCTGATCGCGTTGCCGGTGGGCGCGCTGGTCGGCGGGTGGTTGGCGGCGCGCACCCGGTTGGGTGACCGGTGGGTGTCGTTCGTGGGACTGGTGGTGGCCGGCGTCGCGTACGCGCTGATCGCGCAGTGGCCGGCGACGGTGACGTCGTTCGTCATCGGGCGCGACCTGGCGGTGGCCGGGTTCGGGCTGGGGCTGGTGATCGCGCCGGTGTCGGCGGCGGTGCTGCGGGCCGTGCCGGCGGCGCAGCACGGCGTCGCGTCGGCGGCGGTGGTCGTGGCGCGGATGACCGGGATGCTGGTCGGCGTGGCCGGGTTGTCGGCCTGGGGCCTGCACCGGTTCCGGGAGCTGACGGCGGACCTGGACACGCCGCTGCCGTTCGGGGTGTCGCCGGAGGAGTTCGCCGAGAAGGCGGCGGCCTACAAAGCGGCGCTGACGGACGCGCTGCTCACCGAGTACCACGAGATCTTCTGGATCACGGCCGTGATCTGCGGGGTCGGCGCGCTGGTGTCGTTGCTGCTGCCGCGCGCGGGCCGCTGAGCCCGACCGCCGACGCTCCCTCGGTGTCCGGTCAAGGACACAGAGGGTGGCGATCGGCGGACGGTGTTCAGCCGGAACGGTGGGTGGTCGTGCGGGTCAGCCCTCGCGCCACCCGCTGGTGATCGGGAGGCGGCGGTCGCGGCCGAAGGCCTTGAAAGTGATCTTGGTGCCCGGCGGGTACTGGCGGCGCTTGTACTCGGCCTTGTCGACCATGCGCAGGACCTTGTCGACCAGCTCGTGCGTGAAGCCCATCGCGATCAGGTCCCGGTAGCCCTTGTCGCCCTCGACGTAGTCGTCCAGCACGGAGTCGAGCAGCTCGTAGTCCGGCAGCGAGTCGGTGTCGACCTGGCCGGGGCGCAGCTCCGCCGACGGCGGCTTGGTGATCGAGTTCTCCGGGATCGGCGGCAGCTCGCCCAGCTTCTCGGCCTGCGCGTTGCGCCACCGCGCCAGGTCCCAGACCAACGTCTTCAGCACGTCCTTGATCGGCGCGAACCCGCCGACCGCGTCGCCGTAGATGGTCGAGTACCCGACCGCCAGCTCCGTCTTGTTGCCGGTCGCCAGGACCAGGTGGCCGTGCTGGTTCGACAGGCCCATCAGCGTGACGCCGCGGCAGCGCGCCTGCACGTTCTCCTCGGCCAGGCCGGTCAGCCCGAGCTGGTCCACGAACACGCGGACCATGTCCGCGATCGGCTGCTCCGAGTAGTGGCAGCCGGTGCGCTGGGCCAGGTCGTGCGCGTCGGACTTCGAGTGGTCCGACGAGTACACCGACGGCATGGACACGCCGTACACGTGGTCGGCGCCCAGGGCGTCGACCGACAGCGCGGCGACGACCGCCGAGTCGATGCCGCCGGACAGGCCGAGGACGACCGAGCGGAAGCCGTTCTTGTGCACGTAGTCGCGCAGGCCGGTGACGAGGGCGTGCCACACCTCGGCCTCGTCGGACAGCGGCTCGGCGGGCTGCGGCACGGGCAGCGGCTCGTAGGCCGGGAGCGGGTCGTGCGACACCGTGCGGCGGTGGACGGTGAACCCGCCGTAGGCGCCCTCGGTGCGGGGCGTGCCGCCGGGGAGGTCGAGGTCGAGGACGACCAGGTGCTCCACGAACTGGGGCGCGCGGGTGATCAGCGTGCCGTCCGCGGTGACCACCATCGTGTCGCCGTCGAACACGAGCTCGTCCTGCCCGCCGATCAGGTTGACGTACGCGAGCGGCGCGCGGGCCTCGACCGCGCGGCGCGCCACCAGCGGCAGCCGGGCGTCGTCCTTCTTCCGCTCGTACGGCGACGCGTTCGGCGAGACCACGAGGTCGACGCCCGCCTCGCCGAGCGCGGCGATCGGCCCGCCGTCCTGCCAGAGGTCCTCACAGATCACCATGCCGACTTCGAGGCCGTGGACGCGCACGACGTCGAGCGTGTCGCCCGGCGTGAAGTAGCGGCGCTCGTCGAACACGCCGTAGTTCGGCAGGTGGTGCTTGTGCTGCCGCGCCACGACCTCGCCCCGGTGCAGGACGGCCGCCGCGTTGCGCATGCCGCGCTCGTCGCGGTCGAGGTAGCCGACGAACACCGCCAGCTCGCCGCACCCCGCCTCGTCCAGCCGGGTGGCGAGCTTCGTCAGCGCTTCCTTGGACGCCTCCGCGAACGACACGCGCAGCGCCAGGTCCTCGACCGGGTAGCCGGTGAGGGCCATCTCCGGGAAGACGGCCAGGTGGGCGCCGGCCTCGACGGCCTTGCGGGACCACTCGACGACGAGTTCGGAGTTTCCCGCCAGGTCGCCGACACAGGCGTTGACCTGGGCGAGGGCGAGTCGGAGCTGTGGCATGGGGGCATTCTCGCTCACTCCGGGCAACATCGGCGGGCGTTGTGGCCGACGGATCACACTTACGATCGGAGACGTGCGCCGTCGGATGATGTTCCTCCTCGCCCTCCCGCTCCTCGCCTCGTGCACGAGCGTGGTCTCGGGTTCCCCCACCGCCGGGACGACGCTGGAGCAGGCGGGTCCGGCCGGCGTCGTGCCCGCGGGGCTGGAGCGGTTCTACGGCCAGCAGCTGGGCTGGGAGGACTGCGAGCCCTACGCCACCACCGGCTCGACGGCCTCGCTGTTCAAGACCAAGCGCTCGATCGAGTGCACCCGGCTCGAAGTGCCGCTGGACTACGCCAAGCCGGACGGGCGGACGATCCGGATCGGCCTGCTGCGCCAGCGCGCGAACCAGGGCCGGATCGGCTCGCTGATCATCAACCCCGGCGGTCCGGGCGCGTCCGGCATGTCGGCCGCGGCGAGCCTCGGCGCCGACTTCAAGTCCACGCCGGTGGGCGACCGGTTCGACCTGATCGGGTTCGACCCGCGGGGCGTCGGGGCGAGCGAGCCGCGGGTGAAGTGCCTGACCGACGCGGAACGGGACGCCGACCGGCTGGACAACGACGTGGACACGTCACCGGAGGGCGTGGCGCAGACCGAGGCGGAGAACAAGGCGTACGCCGAGAAGTGCGCGGCGGCGACCGGGCCGGACGTGCTGGCCAACCTCGGCACCCGGGACGTGGTGCGCGACCTCGACGTGATGCGGTCCGCGCTGGGCGACGAGAAGCTCACCTACCTGGGGTACTCGTACGGGACGCACATCGGCGCGGCCTACGCGCAGGCCTTCCCCGGCAACGTCCGGGCGCTCGTGCTGGACGGCGCGGTGGACCCGACCCAGAACCAGGTCGAGTCGCTGATCGCGCAGGCCGCCGGGTTCCAGAAGGCGTTCACCGCGTTCGCCGCGTGGTGCGCCGCGCGGCAGGACTGCGCGTTGGGCTCCGACGTGACCAAGGCCGACCGGGCGTTCCGCGACCTGACGTTGCCGCTGGTGCAGCGGCCCGTGCCGGCGGGCGAGCGGAAGCTGTCGTACGGCGACGCCATCACCGGCGCCATCCAGGCGATGTACTCGGAACAGCTGTGGACGGCGCTGAACACCGGGTTGGCCGAGCTGAAGGGCAACCGCGGCGACACGTTGATGCTGCTGGCGGACAACTACTACGACCGCGACAAGCAGGGCCGGTACTCCACGATCACCGACGCGTTCGTGGCGGTGAAGTGCGTGGACGAGCCGCGGGTGACGGACCGGGCCGTGCTGGACGACGTGGCGCGCCGGTACAAGCAGGCCGCGCCGTTCCTGGACGACGGCCAGCCGCCGGCCGCCGCGCTCGACGCGTGCGCGTTCTGGCCCGTGCCGCCGACCGTGCAGGAGCACAAGCCGGTGTCCGGGCTGCCGCCGGTGCTGGTGATCTCCACGACCGGCGACCCGGCGACGCCGTACGAGGCGGGCGTCAGCCTGGCGAAGGAGCTGGGCGGCGGGCTGCTGACGTTCGAGGGCAACCAGCACACCGTGTACCTGCAGGGCAACGACTGCGTGGACGGCGCCGGGCACGAGTACCTGATCAGCGTGAAGCTGCCGCCCGAGGGGACGCGCTGCTCCTAGCCGTCACGCCTCCCACCGGGCGCGCAGGACGCCGTCGTCGTCCGGCAGCACGGCGGCGAGCAGCGGGCGCCCCTCGTCCGCGATCCACATCGCCGCGCGTGCTCCGGCCAGGTGTGCGGGCAGCGCCGGCGGGCCACACCAGCCGTGACCGGGGCGTGAGCCCGGCTCGGACCGCGTCGACGTCGGCGACTCGGAGGCGGTGCCACCGGGAGGCGTTGTGCACGTGACCCTCCTCCATGACCACCGCCCCGCACGCCGCGGCGGCGAGGTAGGCCGCTTCCACGGGACCGTGGTCGTGGATCAGCGGTTGGCGAGGCCGTCGACGCGCAGGGTCGCGGAGTCATCCCGGTGCGCCCCCGTGCCGCCGACGTGCTTGTCGCTGATCGCGGTGCCGTTCTTGAGCACGTGGTAGAGCGCCATCCCGTGACCGCGGCCCAGGTCGTAGTCGTCCTTCAGCCACTGCAGGACGACGCCCGCCTTGGTGGTCGGGCCGTAGCCGCGGTCGCCCGCCTCGGACAGCAGCTCGGCCGGCGTCTTGCCGGTCTTGCGCTCGATGGTGTCGAGGTACGCCTGGAAGGACATGGCCGGCTCCTGTTCGTCGGGGTGAGCCGAGCATAAGACAGCTTTATTTGTCTTGACAAGACTTTTTGTCGGTCCCCCCAGAGCAGCTCGGACGTCAGGCCTGCTGCTCCGAGGGCGTTCCCGAGGACGTTCCCGAGGGCACCGCGGACCAGCTCGCCAGCAGCTTGAGGCGTTCCTCGGTCGGCGAACCGGCCCTCGCGGTGTAGACGGCGAGCACGAGGTCGGGGTCGCCGGTCGGGTGCAGGGTCTCGTAGTCGAGGTCCAGGTCGCCGACCACGGGGTGGGTGATGAGCTTGGTGCCGTGGGTCTTCTCCAGCACCTTGTGCTGCGCCCACAGCTTGCGGAACGTCTCGTCCTTGACCGACAGCTCCCCCACCAGCGCGGCGAGGCGCGCGTCGTCGGGGTAGCGGCCCGCGTCGAGCCTGAGGAACGCCACCATGTCGGCGGCGACCGTGGACCAGTCGCGGTAGAACGCCCGCGATTCGGGGCGCAGGAAGGTGTGCCGGGCCGAGTTGCGGTCCTCCGGCGGCAGGTCGGCGAAGCCGTACAGCGCTCCGGCCAGCGGGTTCCACGCCAGGATGTCCGAGCGGCGGCCCATCACGAACGCCGGCACGTCGTCGACCATGTCCAGCAGGCGGCGCAGGCCGGGGCGGACGCGTTGCGGCGCGGGGCGCTTCGACGGGGCCGGCCGGACGAGGTTGCGCAGGTGGGTGCGCTCGGTCTCGTCGAGGCGCAGCACGCGCGCCACGGCGTCCAGCACGGAGTCGGAGACGGCGGGGGTGCGGCCCTGTTCGAGCCGCATGTAGTAGTCCACGCTCACGCCCGCCAGCAGCGCCAGCTCCTCGCGGCGCAGGCCGGGGACGCGGCGGCGGCCACCGCCGGGCAGGCCGACGTCGTCCGGGCGGACGCGAGCCCGGCGGCTGCGGAGGAATTCGCCCAGGTCGTGGTTCACACGTCCCAGTATGGCGGCCCGCGGCCGGCCGAGCCTGGGTACTGGCAGGCCTAGGGAACGGCGCGCCACAGGCAGGACAGGGCCTCCGGTACCCGCGGCGATCGGGTCCAGTGTTCTTGCCATGACCTACGACCTGAACGACCGCACTGCCGTTGTCACCGGTGCCGCGAGCGGCATCGGCGCCGAGATCGCCCTCGTCCTCGCCCGGTCGGGGGCGAAGGTCGCGCTGCTGGCCCGCCGGGCGGACCGGCTCACCGAACTGGCCGGGAAGATCACCGCGGACGGTGGCCGCGCGATCGCCGTGGCCGCCGACGTCACCGGTGACCTGACCGCCGCGGTGGAGACCGTCCACGCCGCCTTCGGGCGGGTCGACCTGGTGGTGAACAACGCCGGCGTCATGCTCGCCAACCCGGTCACCGAGGGCCGGGACGACGAGTGGCGCCGGATGATCGACACCAACCTCAAGGGCCTGCTCAACGTGACCAAGGCGTTCACCGCCGACCTGGTCGGGGCGGGGGCGGCCGGCGCGGCGGACCTGGTGAACATCTCGTCCGTCGGCGCGCACCTCACGTTCCCCAACTACGGCGTCTACACCGCGACCAAGGCGGCCGTCACGCACCTGTCGGCGAACCTGCGCACGGAGTTCGGCCCGCTCGGCGTCCGCGTGACGAACGTCGAGCCGGGCCTGGTCACCAGCGAACTGGCCGACCACATGGACAACCCGGACGTGGACGCGCACCTGGCGGCGTGGCGGGAGCAGGTGCCGCCGCTGAGCCCGTCCGACATCGGCGACGTGGTCGGCTTCGCCACCAGCCGACCCAAGCACGTCAACCTGCGCCAGCTCGTCGTGCTGCCCACGGTCCAGGTCTGACCGACCCGGATCGTCGCCGCCCACCGACCCTCCGCACGGGGTCGGTGGGCGGTGTCAGCTCGACCGGCGACGGCGGTAGGCGCGTTGCTGGCAGCCGCGGGAGCAGTACGCGCGGGGCCGGCCGGACGCCGGTTGCGCCACCGGTTTCCCACACACCTGACAAGTTTCATCACGCTTTACATCACGCGCTTGGACGAGGAGTTCGATGCCGTCCAGGACCCGGGCCAGGCCGAACCCGAACGGCTCGGGCTGGTCGAACCCGCCCGCCTCCCACAGCGCGGTCAACGTCGGGAAGCGGTCGAACCGGGCGAACAGCGTGTCGCGCGCGCCCCACCACTCCTCGTCGCTCACCCCCGTGGCCTGCTCCGCGCGGGCCGCCTCGGCCAGCGCCAACGCCTCGGCGTCAACGAACCGGGCGACCAGCCCGACCGCCGCGACCACCTCGGACGGGGTGAGCGCGGTGCCGGCGAGGATGCCCAGCGCGTACTCGTAGTGGGCCAGCGCGTTCGGGCCCGGCACGTACCGACCGCCGCGCACCTCGGCCAGCCACGGGTGCCGCGTCCGCAGCTCCCAGTTCTGCCGGGCGAAGTCCTCCAGCGCGGCCCGCCACCCGGCGCCCGGCGCGGCGGGCGCCGGCTGCCCCAGCACGGCGTCCCGCATGAGGTCGACCAGGTGGTCCCGGCTCGGCACGTGGCGGTAGAGCGACATCGACGTGAAGCCGAGCCGCTCGGCGACCTTGCGCATGGACAGGCCGGCCAGGCCCTCCGCGTCGGCCACCTCCACCGCGGCGCCCACGATCCGCTCCAGGCTCAGCGCGGGCCGCTCGGCCCACAGGAGCTCGACCCCGCGGTCGGGATCGTCCGCTTTCCCCATCACGCACCTCCGCGGCCATGATATACATTCGCCTTGTTTACGCCATAAACAGAGAGGCCGATCATGGTCGAGTTCCACGTCTCCCCCGCCGGGGACGATTCCGCGGCGGGCGCCGCCGAGCGGCCGTTCGCCACGCTGGACCGCGCGCGGCGGGCCGCCCGCGAGGCCGCCGGCGACGTCGTGGTGCACCTCAGGGCGGGCACGCACGTGCTCACCGAGCCGTTCGAGCTGACCGAGGACGACTCCGGCCGGGACGGCCACCGGATCACCTACCAGGCGTTCGGGTACGGCACCGCGGCGTGCGAGGAGGTCGTCGTCAGCGGCGGGCGCGCGGTCACCGGCGAGGTCGGGCCGGACGGCCGGTGGCGGGCCGACGTCGGCGACCTGGTCACCCGCCACCTCACCGTCGACGGCACGCGGGTCGAGCGGGCGGGCGTCAACGGGCTGCCCGGCACGGTCCGCCGCACCGCGACCGGCTACGTCACCAACCACCCGCTGGACTGGGTGAACGCCGCCGGCGTCGAGTTCGCCCACCGGGGCGTCTACCCGTGGACCGAGGCACGCATGGCGGTCGCCTCGGTCACCCGGGACGGCGACGAGACCGTGATCACGATGGCGCAGCCCGCCTTCGGCTGGGCGGTGGACGTCTACAACTCCGAGTGGTTCGGCCAGGTCATGACCGGTCCCCCGGCGCCGACGCGGGTGGAGAACGACCCGTCGTTCCTCACCGAGCCCGGCACGTTCGCCGTGGACCGCTCGCGGCCCGGCCGGCACGTCCTGCACTACCTGCCGCGCCCCGGCGAAGAGCCGCACGTCGTCGCGCCCGCGCTGGAGGTGCTGCTCCGGGCCACCGGCACGCGGGACGTGACGTTCCGCGGCCTGGTGTTCGCCGACGCCACGTGGCTGCGGCCCGGCGGCGACCGCGGTTTCCTGCACTACCACGCGAACGGCTTCTACGACGGTGGCGCGATCGGGCGGATCGACCTGGGCGACGGCGCGTGGCTCACCGTGCCGGAGGAGCACGACGAGATCCCGGCGTGCGTGCGGCTCGACGGGACGACCGGGCTCCGGTTCGAGGGCTGCCGCTTCACCCGGCTGGGCGCGACCGGGCTGGGCGTGACCGGCGGCGCGGACGTCGTGGTGCGCGGCTGCGACTTCGACGACCTCGGCGCGTCCGCCATCACCGTCACCGGCGGCCGTGCCGTCCTGGTCGAGGACAACCTGGTGCGGCGGGTGGGGCTGGACCACTCCGGTTCGGCCGGCATCACGATCCGCGGCACCGTCGACTGCACCGTCGCGCACAACCACGTCCACGACGTGCCCCACAACGGCATCGTCGCCGGACCCGCGCGAGGCACCCGCGTGCTGCGCAACCTCACCACCGGCGCCATGGGCGTGCTGGCGGACGGCGGCGGCGTCTACCTGTCCGGGCCGCAGGGCGACTCGGCCGAGAACGCGGCCGTGATCAGCGGGAACGTCATCGAGGACACCCGCACGCCGTACAACTTCGGCCTCTACACCGACTACGGGGCGAGCTGGGTCACGGTGACCGGGAACGTGGTGGCCCGCGCCGACAACACCGCCGTGCTGCACGTCAGCCCGCCGCTGGAGCACGTCGTCTACCAGGGCAACTTCTGGGACGCCGACCCGGTGGGCAGCGACGACGTGCCGAACGGCGTCACCTGGTCGGGGAACACCACGATCGCCGACGCGGCGGAGCTGGCCGCCGCCACGGCCGACATCCACGCGCGGGCCGGGCTCCTCACCCGCCGGGCGTGAGCGCGGTCAGCGGTCCGGCGGAGGAGCCGACGGCTCGACACGAGCTCTGAGCAGGCAGAACTCGTTGCCCTCCGGGTCTTGGAGGACGTGCCAGTCGACGTCGCCCTGACCGACGTCCACCGGCCGGGCGCCGAGGGCGAGCAGCCGTTCCAGCTCGGCGTCCTGGTCGCGGTCGGTGGCGTTGACGTCGACGTGGAGCCGCAGCTTCTGCGTCTTGGGCTCCGGGACGGCGGCGAACACGAGCGTCGGGTACTCGCCCTCGCGCCCGATCTCGACGCCGTCGTGGTCGCGGCCGAGCACCCGGTAGTCGAGCACCGCGCACCAGAACGCGGCCAGCGCTTCGGGATCGGTGCAGTCCACCGCGAGTTCCGTGATGCGGCAAGCCATGCCGTGTGAAGCTACTCGCACTCCGTGCCAATCCCCTCGCGTCGGTGTCAGGCTGGGCGGGTAACCGTGCAACAAGGCCCGGGGACCAGCGACGACGCAGGCCCCGAGGGAGGACGGTCGACGATGACCTCTGCCGAGGTATCCGCCGAGGTAGCTGCGCCTTACGGCAGCGGGGCCGGCCAGAACGCCGCCTCGACCGGCAAGAAGGTGCGCATCCACCACCTGCGGGAGATGAAGGAACGCGGCGAGCCGTGGCCCATGCTCACCGCCTACGACATGTACACCGCCGAGCTGTTCGACGAGGCAGGCATCCCGGTGCTGCTGGTCGGCGACTCGGCGTCGAACAACGTCTACGGCTACGACACGTCGCTGCCGGTCACCGTGGACGAGCTGATCCCGCTCGTCCGGGGCGTCACCCGGTCGGTGAAGCGGTCGCTGGTCGTGGCCGACCTGCCGTTCGGGTCGTACCAGGTCTCGGTCGAGCAGGCCGTGGGCACCGCGGTGCGGTTCATGAAGGAAGGCCGCGCGCACGCCGTGAAGCTCGAAGGCGGGAAGCACTTCGCACCGCACATCGAGGCCATCGTGCGCGCGGGCATCCCGGTCATGGCGCACATCGGGTTCACCCCGCAGAGCGAGCACCAGCTCGGCGGCTACCGGGTGCAGGGCCGCCGCGAGGCGTTCGACTCCGTGGTCGAGGACGCGCACGCCGTCGAGGCCGCGGGCGCGTTCGCCGTGGTGCTGGAGATGGTGACCGGCGAGGTCGCCAAGCAGATCACGCACGACCTGCGCATCCCGACCGTCGGCATCGGCGCGGGACCGGACACCGACGCCCAGGTGCTCGTCTGGCAGGACATGATGGGCCTGCGCCGGGGTCGCGCGCCGCGGTTCGTGAAGCGGTACGCCGACGTGGCGGGCGTGATGAAGTCGGCGGCCGAGCAGTTCGCGGCCGAGGTGAAGGGCCACCAGTTCCCCGGCCCCGAGCACACGTTCCACTGATCCACCGCCGTTCGGGGGTCGTCGCGGGTCGCGGCGACCCCCGAACGCGGCCGCGCCGAACCCGGTCGGGCTGATCCACTCGCCGGCGGTCTGCGGCAGAGTGGTCGCATGTACCCCGAGACCGAGCCCCACGACCAAGGGCTGCTCGACGTCGGCGACGGCCACCGCGTCTACTGGGAGGTGTGCGGCAACCCGTACGGCAAGCCCGTCGTGTTCCTGCACGGCGGGCCCGGCGGCGGTTGCGCGCCCGTGCACCGGCGGCTGTTCGACCCGGCCGCGTACCGGATCGTGCTGATCGACCAGCGCGGCTGCGGCCGGTCCGTCCCACACGCCGCCGAGCCCGGCGCCGACCTGTCCGCGAACACCACCTGGCACCTCGTGGCGGACCTGGAGAAGGTCCGCGAGCACCTGGGCGTCGACCGGTGGCAGGTGTTCGGCGGGTCGTGGGGTTCGACGCTGGCCCTGGCGTACGCCGAGACGCACCCGGACCGGGTCACCGAGCTGGTGCTGCGCGGCGTCTTCACGTTGCGGCGCAAGGAACTCGACTGGTACTACGGCGGCGGGGCGGGGTTCCTGTTCCCCGAGCAGTGGGAGCGGGTGACGGCGCTCGTGCCGGACGGCGCCGACGTGATCGAGGCGTACGCCCGGCTGCTGAACGACCCCGACCCCGCCGTGCACGAGCCCGCCGCGGTGGCGTGGAGCGTGTGGGAGGGGTCGACGGTGACGCTGCTCGAACGGCCCGAGCTGGTGGAGTCGTTCGCGCGGCCCCGGTACGCCGTGGCGTTCGCGCGCATCGAGAACCACTACTTCCGCCACGCCGGGTGGCTGGAGGAGGGGCAGCTGCTGCGTGACGCGGGCAGGCTCGCCGGCATCCCCGGCGTGATCGTGCAGGGCCGGTACGACGTCGCGACGCCCGCCACGTCCGCCTGGGAGCTGCACCAGGCGTGGCCGGGCTCGGAGCTGGTGGTGGTGCCGGACGCCGGGCACGCGTTCGACGAACCCGGCACCCTGCGCGCGCTGGTGGCGGCGACCGACCGCTTCAGGGCCTGAGCGCCGCCTCCAGCACCGCGCGCGCCCGCACCAGCGACGGGCCGTACCAGGTGAGGTGGCGGCCCGAGACGTGCACCGGGCGCAGGCCCGGGAAGAACTGCGGACCGTCGTCCGGGGTGAACAGGTACGGCTCGTCGGGCAGCACGACGACCTCGGCGTCCTGGAGCTCGTCGAGGCCCGGCCGCGGGTAGCGCTCGGCGTGGTCGGCGAAGGCGTTGACCACGCCGAGGCGCAGCAGCACGTCGCCCGCGAACGTGTCGCGGCCCAGCACCACCCACGGCTTGCGCCACACCGGGACCACGGCGCGCGTCCACGGCGGCGTGACGTCGCGCCACAGGTTCTCCGCCTCCACCAGCCACCCCGGCTCGACGTCCCACGCCGTGCCGAGCAGGCGGCGCAGCGAGCCGAGCGCGGCGGGGACGGTGGCGGGCGCGGCGGTCACCCACACCGGGATGCCGTCCGCACGGAGGCGTTCGACGTCCTCGGGGCGGTTCTCCTCGCTGTTGGCCAGCACGAGGTCCGGGCGGAGCGCGAGCACCCGATCCACCTTCGGGTACTTCGAACCACCCACTCGGGTCACGTCGAGGTCGGACGGGTGCGTGCAGTAGTCCGTGGCGCCGACGAGGACCGCCGGGCCGACCGAGTCGACCAGCGCCTCGGTGAGCGACGGCACCAGGCTCACGACCCGTTCCGGCGGGCCGGGCAGCGGGACCGGCTCGCCGAGGTCGTCCACGGGCAGCATCAGATGTCGGTGATCTTCAGGCCGGCGTGCGCCTTGTACCGGCGGTTGATCGCGATGAGGTTGGCGGTGAACGCCTCGACCTGGTGGGCGTTGCGCAGCCGCCCGCCGTAGACGCCGCGGAAGCCGGGGATCGCCTCGGCCAGCGCGCGGACGAGGTCGGTGGCCTCGCGGTCGTCGCCGAGCACCAGCACGTCGTTGTCGACCGACTCGATGGTCAGGTCGGCGAGGTTGACCGCGGAGACGTGGTGGAACGCCGCCGTGACGCGGGAGTCCGGCAGGAGCGCGGCGGCCTGCTGGGCGGCGCTGCCCTCCGGCACGGGGAGCGCGAACGGGCCCTGCTTGTCGAAGCCGAGCGGGTTCACGCAGTCGATCACGACCTTGCCCTTGAGCGGTTCGCGCAGCGAGGCGACGGTGTCCGCGTGCCCGTCCCACGGCACGGCGATCAGCACGACGTCCGCCTGCTCCGCGCAGCCCCGGTTGTCCGCGCCGCTGACGTGGCCGACGCCCGCCTGCTCGCGCACCTCGCCGGCGGCGGCTTCGGCGCGTTCCGCGTCGCGCGACCCGATGACGACCTTCAGGCCCGCCTTGGCCCACCGCAGGGCCAACCCCTTGCCCTGCGCACCGGTACCGCCGAGGACGCCGACGGTGAGCTCACGAATCTCAGTCACCCGGCCATCACATCACACGCCGCTGATCACAGCGGTTCGAAGACGACCTTCCGGCGTTCCGGGTCCGCCTCCACCAGCCGCACCGCGATGCGCTCGCCCTCCGGCAGGTTGTCCCCCGTGCAGCGGCCCATCACGGGCGGCTGGGCGACGAACAGGTCCGCGCCGTTCGAGTCGGCACGCAGGACCACGGCGTCGAACTCGTGGCCCACCCGGTCTGCCAGCACCCACGCCTCGACCTGGTCGAGGCACGCCCGGTCGACCTTGCCCGCCAGGGCGTCCGACCCGCCCATCAGGCCCGGCAGCAGGGGCAGCGCTTTGGTCAGCCACTCGGGCACCGGCTCGCCCGCCGTCACGGCCAGGCACACCTCGGTGGCGAAGCGGTCCACCAGGCGGCGCAGGGGCGCGGTCACGTGCGCGTACGGGGCGGCCAGGCCCGCGTGGGTGGAGATGGCGGGCACCTCGCCGTTGAACGCCGTGTAGCCCGCGCCGCGCAGGAGGCGGGTGGCGTCGACGAACAGCGCCAGCGCCTCCGGGCGGCTCGGGTCGAGGCCCGCGAGCAGCCGGGACGGGGTCACGCCGTCCGGCCACGGCACGCCGAGCGCGTGCGCGGAGCGGCGCAGCGCGTCCACCGCGCCGTCGTCGGCGTCGGGCAGGGTGCGCAGCACGCCGACCTTCGCCTCCAGCATGATCTTCGCCGCCGCCATGCCGGTGAGCAGCGAGACCTCGGCGTTCCAGGCGTCCACGTCGGCGCGCGGCCGGACCGCGAGCTTCCAGTCGCCGTCCCCGTTCGGCACGATCTCCTGCTCGGGGAGCTGCAGCTCGACGGCGCCGCGCTCGGCCGCGCGCTCGCGGCGCAGCCGGCCGAAGTCCGGCAGGGCCTCGACCGACGGGTGCGGCGTGCCCGCGTCGAACGTCGCCTGCACGCCCTCGTAGTCGAACTGCGCGGTGGAGCGCACCACCGCCCGGCGCACCCGCACGTCGACCGGCTCGCCGTCCGGGCCGCACTCGAACGTCCACAGCACCGCGGGCCGCGTCTGCCCCGGCAGCAGGCTCGCCGCGCCCTCCGACAGCACCGGCGGGTGCAGCGGCACGTTGCCGTCGGGCAGGTACAGCGTTTGACCGCGCTTGCGCACCTCGGCGTCCAGCGCGCCGTCCGGCACGACGAACGCGCCCAGGTCGGCGATCGCGTAGTGGACCCGGAACCCGGCGCCGACCCGTTCGACCAGCAACGCCTGGTCCAGGTCCTTCGCGCCGGGCGGGTCGATCGTGACGAACGGCAGCGCGGTGGCGTCCTCGCGCCCGGCCAGGCCGACGTCACCGGACACGGCGGCCTGCGCCTCGGCGAGCGCGGCGGCCGGGAACTCCTCGGGCAGGCCGAACTCGGCCCGGACGCCCCCGAAGTCCAGGTCCGCTCGACCCGTGCGGATCACCATGGGCTGCACCCTAAGCCGGCCTCAGCGCCTGCCCCAGTCCTTGTCGGCCTTGTCCTCGGCTTTCGTCCGCTCGCGCGCCAGGTCCAGCGCGTGCTGCGCGGTGGCCTCGTCCGGGTAGGGGCCCATCCGGTCCCCGCCCCGGCAGCCCACGCCGTGCTCGACCGTCCGGTGGGTCAGGCAGTAGTACCAAGCGTTCGGGTCAGAAGCCATGCACCCAGGTTTCCATGCGTGGGGGCGCATGTCATGTTGGCCACCTGGGTGACGGCGGCGCCTGCACGGGCGGCGCCTGCAGCGGCGGGCCCGGGGGCGCCTGCACCGGCAGCGGGCCCGACTGGGGGTACGACGGCGGCGGCACCACCGGCGGCTGCGGGAAGCCCCGCGGCGGCGTGTTCTGGTTGGCGTTGGCGAAGTCGCCCGGGATCGGGTCGAGCACCGACACCAGCACCGTCTTCTGCTCCGGGTCGGTGATCAGCGCGCCGCTGCGGTCCCGGTACACGAGCTCGCCGTCCGAGTCGATCTCGGCGATCGCGCCGACCTCGGCCAGCTGGTCCTCGTCGAGGTCGACCAACCGCTCCACCCGCGACGGCACGACCCGGTACACCGGCCAGTCGAGGTGCGCGAACGTGCGGTGGAAGTCGGCCAGCAGGTGCGCCATCTGCTGCTGCCACGGCAGCGGCATCGCCTCGACCAGCGACCGCGGCAGCACCGCGTACGACTGGTCGGTGCCGGGCGGCCGGGTGTTGAGGTAGTCCCGCGTCGGCGTGCTCGACGCGGGCGGCCCGGCGTGCCGCTGGATGGGTTCGTGGTTGAACACCGTCGTGCCTCCCTACACGCCCGGCCGGACGGCCAGCGGCATCAACTCGTGGTAGTTCCAGTTGATCTTGCTGATCTTCACCACGTCACCGGTCTGCGGCGCGTGGATGTACTCGTCGTTGCCCAGGTACATCCCCACGTGGTGGACCGTGATCGGGTCGGCCGGGTTGGTGGCCCAGAAGATCAGGTCACCGGCCTTGGCCTCCCGCACGGGCAGGTACGCGCCGCCGGACAGGTACTGGTCGTTCGCCACCCGCGGGATCTTCACGCCGGCCGCGGCGAACGCCTTGACCAGGATGCCGGAGCAGTCCCAGCGGTCGGGGCCGTTGCCGCCCCACAGGTACTCCTCGCCGAGCTGGTCCTTGGTGAACTCGATCGCGGTCGCCGCCGCGTTCGACGCGAGCAGGTACTCGCCGGCGCCCTCGCCGCACCCGGCCGGGTCGGTGACGTCGCCTTCCTTGCTGATCAGGAAGGCGGCCATGGCCTCCCACCGGTGGTACCGGTCCGGGAACGCCGACCGCTCGACGTCCTGGGCCGAGTCGCCGGGCCGCTGCTCCTCCCAGTTCGGGAGCTTCAGCAGCACGTCGTAGAACTTGCGGATCGCGTAGTCGGGGTTCGTCACCTCTTCGGGCGTGCCCCAGCCCATCGACGGCCGCATCTGGAAGATGCCCAGCGAGTCGCGGTCGCCGTAGTCGAGGCTGCGCAGGCCGGACTCCGTCATGCCCGCCTGGATGGCGATCTGCCACGCCAGCGGCGGCAGGCCGCGCTGGCGGCCGATGGAGATGATGTTGGCGACCGTGGTGAGCTGCTCGGGCGTGAGCCGCTCCGCGTCGGCGCGCCCCTTGTCCTCGCCCCCGCCCGACCACGGGCCGATCGAGGCGTTGCAGCTCGCCATGCGGATGCCGGCGGCTTCCTCCGACGGGGTGTTCTCGTTGATCACGGTCGACACGCCGTTGGTCACGGTCACGGCGACCACGGCGACGACCGCGACCACCACCAACCCGATCTTCAGCATGTCACCCCACCTTGGTCCACTCGGTCACGACCCACCCCTCGGGCAACTTCGCCACGGTGACGATCAGCTTGCCCTCTTCCAGCTGTGCCTCGAACTCCGCCGAATCGGTGGATGACTTGACCGGCCGGACCGGCTGGTCGATCACGACGGGCACGTTCGCCGGATCGACCGACGCCAACCGGGGGAACATCTCGTCGGACGTGTGCTCCTCCAACCCGGCGAGCCACTGCTCCTTCGTGGTCTTGCCCGGTTCGAAGCGGCTGAAGGCGTCCACCCACGCGTCGGCGCGCAGCTGCGCGTTCGCGTTGACGGGAGCCGACGGCGCCGCCGGCGTCGGGCTCGGCGCCTTCGTCGGCAGCGGTGTCGACGTGACGGACGGCAGCACGCCGATCTGGTTGCCGCCGCCGGTGCCGGTCGGCGCGGTGCTCGACGTGCCCGCCTGGTTCCCGGTCTTGCGCGGCGCGACCGCGTTCGGGATCACCACGCTGATCGTCGTCACCACGACCACCACGCCGACGACGCTCGCGACGAGGTGCCGGGGCGAGCGCAGCGGCCAGCCCCACAGGCGTCGGTACACGGCCGTGCGGCCGCGGTTGGTTCGAATCGGCATCAGCTGTCCCTGACCTCGAGCCCGCGTGACGGCCGGTAGATCACGTGGACCTGCCGCCCCGCCACGACTTCCGTCTCCGCGCGGCGCGGGCCCGGCACGGCCGACGTGTCGGCGACCCGGCCGGAAGCCGCGGCGTACCCGCCGGCGCCGTACCCGTTGGTCCGGGACGGCACCAGCACGGCGTCGTCCGCCCGGTCGTAGTTCCGGTCGGCCAGCGGCGGCGCGTCCACGACGCGGGACCGCCCGGACGGCAGCGCCGCCG